>LT629764.1:2230000-2387500 GCA_900105225.1 Paenibacillaceae bacterium GAS479
TCCTCACCAATGTAATAACCAGTAGAATAGAAGACAAGCTCAAAACGCTCAGCCAAATCCATTTCATCGCGGAATTCCCCCTTTCCATTCAGGCGAGGCTGTTCCAAGGCGCTTGGCTTGCCGGAGCAGCATTTCATAACGCCTTTGCGTTGCTTCAATTGCATACACCGCGTAATCAATCTGATCGCTGCCAAGTGCCTGTTCAAAATGATACTGTGCATTAATCCAATCCCGGTGAGCTTCTCGAATCTCAGCCAGCAGTTCAGCCCCCCCGATGTCATCGCGCCCCGCTTCCACACTACTAACAGCCAGCGTCTCCACGCGTCCGTCCAGACGCAGCTTTGCTCCCATTCAAACCACCCTTTCGGCTTGTCCTGACCGTTATCTGCCTGTGTAGTTATTCTATAAACGGGTTTGAACGTTTAGAACGCCGAATAGTGGTTGCGCGATCTATTTTCAACAAAAAGGTGGGCTACCGATACAATTATCTGATCAGCAGAAAATACCGTTCTAAAAAAAATGAGGCCAACCAGAATCTCTGGTCAGCCTCGTTTCTTCTAATAAGAGGAGTATTTCAGGAGAGCTCTCTGCGGCCCTCCAAAGCTTTGGATAGCGTAACTTCGTCCGCATACTCCAAATCGCCTCCTACCGGGAGTCCGTGTGCAATGCGGGTAACGCGAATTCCGAAGGGACGGATCAGGCGAGAAAGATACATCGCTGTCGCTTCTCCTTCAATATTAGGGTTCGTCGCTAAAATAAGCTCCTGTACCCGTTCATCCTCAAGTCTGCGCAGCAGTTCGGCAATGCGAATCTCCTCTGGACCGATGCCCTCGATCGGTGATATCGCACCTTGAAGCACATGGTACTGGCCATTGTATTCCTTAGTGCGTTCCATAGCGACCAGATCCCTGGACTCCTGCACGACACAGATGGAGGAATGGTCACGGCTCTTGTCCTGACAAATCCGGCAAGGATCGGTATCGGTAATATTGCAGCATACGGAGCAGAAATGCAGATTTCTTTTGACACTGACCAATGCCTTGGCAAAATCAATCACATCGTCTTCCTTCATCTTAAGCACATGGAAGGCGAGCCTTGCAGCCGTCTTAGGCCCGATGCCCGGTAGCCGGGTAAAGGAGTCAATAAGCTTCGCAATCGGTTCGGGGTAATACAACAAGCCCAACTCCTTCAATATAAATCGGGACGGTCCCCCGTTCGTTCAGGAGACCGTCCCGCAGCTTAGACACAGGAAAGTTCAAGTGCCGCAGCATGCAGCAAGCGCCCTAGGCGCGACGACTAAAAGAGACCTGGAATTTTCATACCGCCGGTGAATTTACCCATATCCTTGTTCGCCAGTTCGTCGGCTTTGGAGAGGGCATCGTTCACAGCTGTCAGCACGAGATCCTGCAGCATTTCGACATCTTCTGGATCAACCGCTTCAGGCTTGATAGCGATGCTGACCAGTTTTTTGTGACCATTAACTACAACCGTAACAACGCCGCCGCCTGCTGTGCCTTCAACACTTTTGGTTTCAAGCTCTTCCTGGGCTTTCAGCATTTGCTCCTGCATTTTCTTAACTTGTTTCATCATTTGGTTCATGTTATTCATCTTCGTCACCTCATTAATAGAATTTGAACTGAATTAATTTAGATCCTTATGCATCCAGCATGGGTTAAAATGCAGGTTTTACTCCTTCTTAAGCTCCACTAAATCCTCGCCAAACAACTTAAATGCTTCTTCGACCCATTCCGGCCTAGAAGGCGCGGCTGGCGGTTCATCATGTGAAAGCTCAAGCGGCTCCGCCTTCCGCTCGGCAGAAACGCCCGACGACGCCTGCTGCCAGTCCTTTTGCATGACGGTGGCAAGCTGGATCGGCCTGCCGAACGTCTCCTGCAGCACCCGCTCGATCAGCTCGCGGTTGGCTTGCTTCTCGGTCGTCTCTCGGTGCATCGTGTTCTTGAAAGCGATAAGCACCGAATCGCCTGCCCAGGAGACTGGCTCGCCATCAACGAGCCAGGCATGGACGGTGACGCGCGCATCCTTGACGCGACCGAGCACCTCCGTCCACTTGCCGCGGAGCTGGGCAGTGTCGGCACTTGCTGCGGCGGAGGCAAAGGGGTCGAGCTTAACGGTCCGGAGGTTACCGCCGGACCGGGGCCCGAACCCGCTGCTGCCGGCGCGGGAGGGTGCGCCGCCCGCAGCGGCGGCTGGGGCCACTGCGGGAGCGGCGCCTCCGCTGCGCTGAAGCTGCTCCAGCTTGCGTTCAAGCTGGTCAATTCGCTGCTGCAGCGCAGCAACTTCATGGCCGGAGGCAGCAGGGGCGGAAGCCCCGCGATTGTCCGCAGCGGGCTGCGCACCCGAGCCGGGCGAAGCGCCCTCCGGCAAGGTGCAGATTTTGAGGAGCGCCACCTCGAATAAGGTTTGGGGATGCGCCGCATGCCTCATTTCATTTTGATACCGGTTCAGCTCGTCAATCATTCGGAAAATGCGCTCCGAGCTGAAGCCCTCCGCCATGTCGCGGAATACCGCCGGATCTGCCATCCGTCCCATCCCCCCCGCGCTCGCCGGGGCCAGCTTGAGCACGAGCAAATCGCGGAAGTAATAGATGAGGTTCTCGAGGCATTTATCGGGACTTTTGCCCCCTTGCATAAGCCCTTCAACAAGCGGCAGCACAGCGGCCGCATTGCCGTCCCGCACCGCCTCAGCGATGCCTGCGAACTGACGGACTGCGAGTCCGCCGGTTACATCAACCGCACCTTCAAGTGTGATCTTTTCGGAGCCGAAGGCTGCAGACTGCTCGAGCAAGCTGATCGCATCGCGCATCCCGCCATCCGACAAACGGGCAATGTACTCCAGCGCCTCCGGTTCGGCGGCGATGCCCTCCTCTTCGGTAATCTCGCGCAAGCGCTCGATTTGTTCCTCCAGTGAAACTTGGCGAAAGTCGAAGCGTTGGCAGCGGGAGATAACCGTAGCCGGCAGCTTATGAGGCTCCGTCGTAGCCAAGATGAAGATGACATGACTCGGCGGCTCTTCCAGCGTCTTCAGAAGCGCGTTGAACGCTTCCGTCGTCAGCATATGGACTTCGTCTATGATGTAGACTTTGTAGCGGACTTCGGAAGGGGCATACCGAACGTTATCGCGGATGTCACGAATCTCGTCGATCCCCCGGTTGGAGGCGGCATCGATCTCGACGACGTCCATAATAGTACCGGCGGTAATTCCCCGGCAAGCCGCACATTCATTGCAGGGCTCCGGCGCCGGGCCATGCTCGCAGTTAACTGCTTTGGCGAAAACTTTGGCAGTCGTCGTCTTGCCCGTGCCCCTCGGCCCGTTGAACAAGTAAGCATGCGCAATGCGCTGCTCGCGGATCGCGTTCTGCAGCGTCTGCCTAATATGCTGTTGTCCTACCATGTCCTGGAACGTCTGCGGACGCCAAGCACGGTATAAGGCGATATGGGTCACTAGGTGGCTTCCTTTCGCGCCGCTCAGAGGCGGCCGATAATCGTTCTTTTATTATACATCACCTGGGGGTTCGGCAAAAGGGAGGGGTTGCGGAATGCTGAGAAGGTATGGCTGGGGAGAGAAAGATGATTAATGACGGACGGGGAGTCAAGGAGCGAAGAGTGGATGACAATGGAGTGGGAATTGGAGATCTAAGAGCCAAGATCGAAGGACGAGAGCCAAGGACGAGAGTCAAGGACGGAGAGAAAAGTGATAAAGGGAAAATTCTCACGGAGCAACGCCGCAAGGCAGATGTCGCGAAAAAGAACTGCAAATAGAAGTTGCAAGAATAAGAGACAAAAAAACGCTTGGAAGCGTCTATTAAAGACGCGCCAAGCGTTTGAGTCATTATCGTAGGACCGTGCACCTGTCCTCGATCCATGCGGTCCAGCAGGCATTCCTGGTCCTAGCTCAGGTCAGGCACTCCTCCGGCACATGAACAAACTTGCTTACGGCTGCTTCCTTCCGGACCTGACCGGGTTCACAAGCGTTCATTGCGGAGGACCCATCCGTCAACACTATTCACAGGCGCCAAACACTGCAACGCATAACCTACGACAGGAATTCAACCTCGCTATAGCGGATTGCGAGTTACAGGGCACCGCTACCTCCCCGTCTAGCACGGCAGATTTTCAGTATAGCCGATTTACAAGGCTTGTGCAACCGATCGCTATTGCCAAGCCAAGCCCCATAACGCATAGGAAACAGTAAGCTTGCGCCTTAGCTTCCGGTTTAATCCGCAATGTACGTTACGACCAGCTCTGGCTTATTCCATTATGTGCGTAATGAGCTTGTTCGGGGTTATTTCGCAAGATGCGTAACGAGCTTGTATGGGCTATCTCGAAAGGTGAGCAACAAGCTTGTTTGGGTTATTCGGCAAGATGTGTAACGACCTTGTAGCGAGGCATGTTAAATGCCATCTGGGACTGCACTCGGCTGCGAACTTCTTCTTGCTGCAAGGAGTTAAGTCCACTTTTAGGGGTCACATACACACTCATCGTCGCTCCGTTGAATACGAGGCGGGCCGATTGAACTCCTTTAACTTCCAGCGCTTTCTGCTTGGCGAAGTTGGCGTCCTGTTGGTAATTTTGCGCGTGAGGAGTGTTAATCAAATGCGGGTTAGTATTGGTCAAGCCAAGCTGACCGTCCTGGCCATAGCTTTTACCCTTCATTGAATTAGGGCTGCCGCCACAGCCGGACAATAGCAGCGCGCTAATCAACAGACCGGCAGCAGCAAACGCGAGGCGACTGCTTTGTCGGCGGGAACGAGATGGATTATACATAGCAAAAAACCTCCCTTTAGCCATAGGATGGCTGAGGGAGGTTCTTCTATACTGCCAATATGAGGCAGTTGCAGTCGATTAGATACCGTATTTCTTTTTGAAACGGTCTACGCGGCCGCCGGCGTCCAGGAACTTCTGCTTACCCGTGAAGAATGGGTGGCAAGCGGAACAGATCTCCACGCGCAGGTTAGGTTTAACGGAACCCGTCTCGAACGAGTTGCCGCAAGCGCAAGTTGCCGTAGTCACGTGGTATTTCGGATGAATAGCCTCTTTCATCGTCTTTCACCTCTTTCTGCCCTGAGCTTCATGCGAGCCCAGAGTTATCACATACCTGAATAATATATCACGCCTGCCCGTCCTGTGCAACGGCAATCCTTGGTCAACGCGGACGCGCTAACTCAGCAGGAGGCACATGCGTGTAGGAACCGATCACTACATCAGGGAGCTCTTCGCGGAAGATCTGAAGCATTTGCTTCATGCCGTAGATTTCACCTTGCGCCTTTGGAATCAGGTTAAGGTAACTCTCTGGATCAATATTCAAATTACGCATCTGGATCAGGCGAAGCCCGGTCCGCCGCACAAAATCGATCATCGCCTCCATCTCCTCCTCACGGTCAGTGACCCCGGGGAAAATCAAATAGTTGATGGAGGTGTAGACGCCTTTGTCCGCCGCGTAGCGGAGAGACTTTTCGACATTTTTGAGCGTGTAGGCCCGCGGCTTGTAATAGGCATTGTAATGATCATCTAGCGCACTGATGGTGCTGACGCGCATGAGATCAAGCCCAGCATCAACGATCGCCCGCATAAAGTCGGTCAAACCAGCATTGGTATTGATATTGATATAACCTAGGTTCGTCTGCTGGCGGACGCGCTTCATTGCCTCAACGATGATCTTTGCTTGGGTGGAAGGCTCGCCTTCGCAACCTTGGCCGAAGCTAATGATGGATTCAGGCCGCTTGAGATGTTCCATCATAATTTCAACCAGTTCATCAACGGTCGGCTTGAAGTTCATACGCGTCTGCGGCGCAGGAAAAGCACTATCCTCCGGTTGCTCAGAAATACATCCGAAGCAGCCTGCATTGCAGGAATAGGAAACAGGAACGGCTCCTTCCCAACGCTGCAAGAACGTATTGGATGCGGTCAGACATTCATAACCAAGGGCGCAATTGGAAAGATGCTTGTACAGCCGGTTATCGGGGTACTTCGCCAGCAGCTCTTCTACTTTGACGTTCAGCTCGCCGCGATCGCAGTTGAGCGGATTCCAGCGCTCCGGATCGTCGCATTGCTCTGCAGCTACGTAAAATCCACCGTCTTTCCAGACGACAGCGGTGTAGCCAAACAGCGGCAAAACGGCGGTGCGATCCGCTTTGACATAACCGGGAATCGCAAGTCGTGTATAGCCCTGCGGAAGAAGTGCTCCTACGGCTTGGTACGAGCCGGGCAACATCTCCATCTTACCGCTCGGGCTAATGCCGATCGGTCTGGTGCCGGGAAGGCCGACTAAGGTCGCACCCTCCGGTAAAGGAATCAGCTCATCCTCCATCAGCTCGATGACGATGTCCCCGCCGCGGCCGAGTCCGGTCCAGTCGGGATGGTCGAACAATTGGCCTTGTTCGTCGGCATAGACAAGATTCATGATGTCCTCCTAAATCGGTAAAAGCAAAATCTATTATTCCGTCGGCGAGGTTTTGGACCGCGCCGGGCGGCGAGTCGATGTCGCAGGCTTAGCCGCGTCATCGGTAGTAGTTGTGGCGGTCGGCTTGCTAGCCGGACGGCCGCGCTTTGGCGGCGCAGCCTCGGCGGTCGGCGCTTCAGTCGGCGTAGCCGACTGCGCTGTTGGCACGGAAGCCGTTGACGCTGCCGATGGGCGACCGCGTTTTGGCGGCGCTGCTTCAACAATCGGCGCTTCAGTCGGCTTAGCCGACTGCGCTGTTGGCACGGAAGCCGTTGACGCTGCCGATGGGCGGCCGCGTTTTGCCGGCGCTGCTTCAACAGTCGGCGCTTCAGTCGGCTTAGCCGACTGCGCTGTTGACGCGGAAGCCGCTGACGCTGCTGACGGACGGCCGCGTTTTGCCGGCGCTGCCTCAGCAGTCAGCGCTTCAGCCGGCTTAGCCGACTGCGCTGTTGACGCGGAAGCCGTCGACGCTGCGGCTGGACGGCCGCGTTTTGCCGGCGCTGCCTCAGCAGTCAGCGCTTCAGCCGGCGTAACCGACTGCGCTGTTGACGCGGAAGCCGTTGACGCTGCCGATGGACGGCCGCGTTTTGCCGGCTCTGCCTCAGCGGTCGGCGCTTCAGTCGGCTTAGCCGACTGCGCTGTTGACGCGGAGGCCGTTGACGCTGCCGCTGGACGGCCGCGTTTTGCCGGCGCTGCCTCAGCAGTCGGCGCTTCAGTCGGCTTAGCCGACTGCGCTGTTGGCACGGAAGCCGTGGACGCTGCGGCTGGACGGCCGCGTTTTGCCGGCTCTGCCTCAGCGGTCGACGCTTCAGTCGGCGTAACCGACTGCGCTGTTGGCGCAGAGGCCGTTGCCTGCGGTGCAGGCAACGCAGCGGCGCCCGCACTGGCGGCTTCGCCTGCGCGCTGCTGCAGCTGCTCCGCCGCAGCGGCGCTTACCGCCGCTGTCGGCCGCGCCTCGACAGCGCTCTCCGGCTGCGCAACTGGCGCAGCCGCCGTACCGGCTGATGCCGCCGGCTGGCGCTCGTCGGCTGAAGCCGGCTGCACCGGCGGCTGAGCGTCGCCGGTGCTAGGGCGTGGCGCCGGGCTGTAGCTGCCCGGTCGCATGCTGCCCCCTACTGGGCGAGTCGCACCAGTCGAGGAAGGCCGGCCCAGCGGCCGTTGGCCGGAAGTTGGCCGGCTGCTGCTATAGGAGCTGCTCTGCCCTGCTCGCTGCGAGCTATACCCATTTTCGCTGCGCGAGTATCCAGTCCCGCTGTTGCTGCTGTTGCCACTATCGCTTCGTTGCGAGCTGTAGCCATTCTCGCTGCGCGTGGGCCCAGCACCATTACTAGTACTGCCGCTCGAGCTGTTCGCGCCAGCGATCTGAGCTGTGCCTCCATTGCCGGAGGAGTAGCTGCGGTAGCCGCTGCCTTGCGTGTTATTGTTGCGATAAGCAGCTGTATTGGAAACAATCGGGCTGCCGCCGGCTGGCCCCTTCGGAGCTTGGTTGCCGCTCGAAGTTCCAGGTCTGCTGCCGCTGGATGGAGACGACAGAGCAGGCCGGTTGCCATTTTTGGATTCCAAGGTAGCCATGAATTCCACATTCGTCTTGGTCTCGCCAAGCTTACGGAGAAACCCGTCGACAAAGTCCGGCGAGTCATTCATATTTTTGCGGATGACCCAGATTTTATCCAGCTCTTCTTTTGTCAGCAACAGATCCTCCCGGCGCGTGCCGGAACGGCGTATATCCATGGCCGGGAAAATCCGGCGTTCGGCCAGCTTGCGGTCCAAATGCAGCTCCATGTTGCCCGTGCCCTTGAATTCTTCATAAATGATGTCATCCATACGCGAACCCGTATCGATCAGTGCAGTTGCCAGAATGGTCAGGCTGCCGCCTTCCTCGATATTACGAGCTGAACCAAAAAAGCGCTTCGGACGATGGAACGCCGCGGGATCAATACCACCACTCAGCGTCCGTCCAGACGGAGGAATGACTAAATTATAAGCTCGCGCCAAACGAGTGATACTGTCCAGCAGGATGACAACATCCTTCTTGTGCTCAACCATGCGCAGTGCTCTCTCAAGCACAAGCTCTGCAACCTTGATATGATTTTCCGGTACTTCATCAAAGGTAGACGCTACAACCTCTCCCCTGACAGAGCGGGACATGTCCGTTACTTCCTCCGGCCGCTCGTCGATAAGCAGTACGAATAGCTCGATTTCCGGGTTGTTTTCAGAGATGCTATTGGCAATTTCCTTCAACAGCAATGTTTTGCCTGCTTTGGGAGGAGCCACAATCAGTCCCCGCTGGCCAAGACCAACCGGAGCGAGCAGATCCATAATCCGAGTAGAAAGACGACCAGGTGTCGTTTCGAGAACAAGCTTCTTTTGCGGGAAGAGAGGGGTCAGCGCCGGGAAATGCAATCGCTCAGCAGCCGTTTCTGGGCTCATACCGTTAACTGCATTGACTTGCAAAAGGCCGAAGTAACGCTCGTTTTCTTTAGGAGGACGGCATTTCCCCGATACGAGGTCGCCGCTTCTAAGATCGAATCTACGGATTTGGGAAGCCGAGATATAAATATCTTCATTACTAGGCAAATAATTAATCGGACGCAAAAATCCAAAACCTTCTGGCAGGATGTCCAAAATTCCCTGCATGAACAACAGCCCGCCACGCTCCGCTTGGGCGCGGAGAACAGCAAAAATCAATTCTCTTTTTCTCATCTGATTAAAGCTCGGTACCTCGAACTGCTTCGCGAGCTTATACAGATCATTCAATGACATTACTTCCAGATCAGCGATCTGAAATTCGCTCATGATCTCACCACTTTATTCAGTTTTCACACCTTAATCCTTACCTCATACTGGGACAATCCGAATCTATAAACTCTATTCTTTCATTGTGTCCGTCAGAGCAAGGCTCTAACCGCCAAGAAGGAAATGACTGTTCATACAGTCTTGGAAAGTCTGGAGAGAGGAATGCTGGCAGATGCGGGGAAAAGCAAGGCGGGCCAGCGCTCCATAACAGCAGCGCTGACGTAACCGCCAGTCAAGTCAAACAAATGTACCCGTCTTATGACAGACGATGCAAAAGAAATGGGTTATCGCCTGGAACATACCAGACAGTCTATCATTCATTCTCGCGCCAAACATCAGCACCGAGTCGGCGTAAATTCTCAACCAGGTTATCATACCCACGATCGATATACTCCACACCTGTAATTTCCGTAATGCCTTCGGTCACAGTGAGCCCAGCAACTACCAATGAAGCTCCAGCGCGCAGGTCGGCTGCTCTGACCTTAGCCGCATTCAGCGAGCTGCCTTCAATGATGGCAGAGCGGCCTTCAACACGAATGTTGGCGCCCATGCGGATTAATTCCGGAACATGCTTGAAGCGGTTGCTGTACACATAGTCCGTGAGAATACTTACTCCGTTAGCCTGCGTCAGCAGGCTGGTCATCGGAGATTGCAAGTCGGTCGCAAATCCGGGATAAACAAGCGCGCGAACATCGATCGGCTCATAAACAGGAGCACCGATGATGCGGATGGATTCATCCATCTCGATGACCTTGACGCCCATTTCTAGAAGCTTGGCGCTCATTGCCTCCATATGCTTCGGAATGACGCCATCGATGAGCACGTCGCCCCGAGTTGCTGCAGCGGCAATCATATACGTACCAGCTTGAATCCGGTCTGGAATAATCGAATGACGACAGCCATGCATGCTGTCCACACCTTCGATTCGGATCGTCTCCGTTCCAGCACCTTTTATTCTAGCACCCATGGCGTTAAGCAATGTGGCCACATCTATGATTTCAGGCTCTTTAGCCGCGTTCTCAATGGTCGTTATGCCTTTGGCGCGTGACGCCGCTAACATAATATTGATGGTCGCGCCTACGCTGACCACGTCTAGATAAATCTTAGCACCGCGAAGCTCGCGGGCTGAGATACGAATTGAACCATGATCGTTGGACACTTCGGCTCCTAAAGCTTCGAAGCCTTTAATATGCTGGTCAATCGGACGGGGCTCGAAATTGCAGCCGCCAGGCAATCCAATAACCGCTTCACCGAAGCGACCTAGCAGCGCCCCCATTAAATAATAGGAAGCTCTCAACAATTTAACTTTGCCGTCGGGCATAGGGGCTGAGACCAGACGCGATGGATCGATGCGCATGGTATCTCCACTCCAAGACACGCCTGCACCAAGCTGCTCCAAAATTTCACCGTACACCGCAACGTCGCTAAGCTGCGGAAGGTTGTCCAGAACAACTTCCGATTCAGCCAGGATGGCTGCCGGTAACAGTGCGACTGCGCTGTTTTTGGCGCCGCTGATTTGAACCGTGCCTCGTAGCGGCCGTCCGCCACGAACCATTAATTTCTCCATTGATGCGGTATCCTCCCCGGAAAAAACAGGTATAGTGCCGCTATGCGGCTTACCTGCGGCTGAAAATAACGCAGCGCGCACCGGCAATCCGAAAGAGAGGGCGCGCGCTCATTATCTTGGTTCGAAAGGAGAAGGCTGCCAGTCGTAAGACTGCAGTCTTCGCTAAAGGAAAAGTAGCTTGTTCATTCTGAGCCATTATAACACACTTGAATAATACATGTGTACTTGGGCGTCCCGCCCAGCAACACGTACTCGTACACGCAAAAAAAGGTCCTGCTCTCAGGACCCGATTGCGTATTTGCTATTGTTCTCTCCATCACGTCGCAGCTGCATGTTGACGGCAAGACGCATTTCGTCGATATCGAACGGCTTGGTAAAATGCATAACCGCTCCTAAATCCGTTGCTTCCTTGATCATATCGAGCTCACCATACGCCATCATCATAATAACCTTAATGCTGCGATCGATTGCCTTGACATGCTTGAGAATCTCAAGCCCATCCATGCCGGGAATCTTCATGTCCAGCAGTACCAGATCCGGACTTTCATTACGGACAATTTCCAGAGCCAGCTTGCCGTTGGAAGCTTGGAAGGTCGTGTATCCCTCGCTCGTAAATACCTCCATTAGGAGAACGCGTATTCCATTCTGGTCATCTACGATGAGCACCTTTTTCATGTCCAACTCTTCTACCTCCCGTTAGGTTTCGTGCTATTCTACAGATCAGGCCCGGGTGGGTCCGTTCTGCTTGAATTCCAGCCCCTTATCCAGTTCGGTTCCATCGTTGCACTTTCATCTCGAACTTTTACCTCTCCGATGTCGGGTAGCGGATCCGTCTGTTTGCTACTTGGCGTCTTCATTCCAGAGGTTGGGCAACAGTTTACTAATCCTGTATATTCGCCCTGCCCTTCTCAACTCCTTCTTGGATATGGAAAAAAGCCGCCCGGACCAAGTAGGAGGCCGGGCGGCTGATCGAAATAGTATTAACGTCCGCAGACAGGACTTACGAATGCGAACTAAAGAATGTTATTCTCCCGTCTTAAGCGAGGCATTCACGAAACCGCGGAACAGCGCCTGTGGGCGGTTCGGGCGGGAGGTGAACTCCGGATGGAATTGGACAGCCAAGAACCAAGGATGGCTCGGCAGTTCAACCATCTCAACGAGGCGGCCATCCGGTGAGGTACCGGAAATGAGCAGGCCAGCCTTCTCCACCTGTTCGCGGTACTGATTGTTGAACTCGTACCGATGACGGTGACGCTCATAAACCAGCTCGTCGTTGTACTCGCGAGCAGCCAGGGAGCCTTCCACGACTTTGCAAGGATACAGGCCAAGGCGCATCGTACCGCCCAGATCCTCAATATCCTTCTGCTCCGGAAGCAGGTCGATAACCGGATATGTTGTCGTCGGATTAATTTCCGAACTATTTGCGCCTTCCAAACCAACTACGTTACGGGCATATTCAATGACGGCTACTTGCATGCCGAGACAAATACCGAAGAATGGAATTTGCTTCTCACGAGCATAACGGATTGCCGCTACTTTGCCCTCGATGCCACGATCGCCAAAACCGCCAGGAACGAGAATTCCCTTCACGCCGCCAAGTTGCTTACCGGCGTTCTCGTCAGTCAGCTCCTCTGCGTCGACCCAGCGAATGTTAACCTCGGAGTCCGCCTCAATACCAGCATGCGCCAGCGATTCCACGATACTGAGATAAGCGTCATGCAAGGCAACATACTTGCCTACAATTGCGATCTCGGTGGAGTGCTTGAGGTTTTTGACACGATCAACAAGCTGTTTCCATTCCGTCATATCCGGCTCTGGAGCACTCAGCTTCAAATGGTTGACCACGTACTCGTCCAACCCTTGCTCCTGAAGCATCAGAGGAACCTCGTACAGTGTGGAAGCATCGCGACATTCAATGACGGCGTTCGGATCGATATCGCAGAACAATGCGATTTTACGCTTCATTTCCTCGGAGATGGTCTTCTCCGTCCGGCAAACGATAACGTTCGGCTGGATGCCAATGCTGCGCAGTTCCTTAACGCTATGCTGGGTCGGCTTGGTTTTCACTTCGCCAGCTGCCTTAATATAAGGGATTAGCGTCACATGAACATACATCACGTTGTCGCGGCCAATGTCACTCTTGATCTGACGAATCGCTTCCAGGAACGGAAGGCTCTCGATATCGCCGACCGTGCCGCCGATTTCGGTAATGACGACATCCGAGCCCGCCTCGCGGCCGGCGCGGAAGACGCGCTCTTTAATTTCATTCGTAATATGAGGGATAACCTGAACCGTTCCGCCGAGGTATTCACCGCGACGCTCCTTTGTAATAACGGAGGAGTAGACCTTACCGGTCGTCACATTGCTGTTCTTGGAAAGGTTGATGTCGATAAAGCGCTCGTAATGGCCCAGATCAAGATCTGTTTCCGCTCCGTCGTCCGTGACAAAAACCTCGCCGTGCTGGTACGGGCTCATCGTTCCCGGATCCACGTTGATGTACGGATCGAATTTCTGAATGGTTACCTTGAGGCCACGGTTCTTGAGCAGCCTTCCGAGCGAAGCTGCGGTAATCCCTTTGCCAAGAGACGACACCACACCGCCCGTTACAAAGATATATTTCGTCACTGTTAGTACCCTCCATGCTCCTATGGTTAGTTAAAGGTTGCCCAGGCCGGCCATAAATCATGGCGCGAACCCCATATAAAAACAAAAAAAGTGTCACCCGTATAAGGGGGCACTTTCTTCAATCACCCGTGCAAATATACAGGCTGCCCGCAGCGGCATCCACTTACCGGATCCCTGCGCCTACAGCCTTAAGCTGATGATAAATTTCACAGTACGCTCCAAAAAGCCCATGCAATAGTGTACTTCACGGCAGATGTACTGTCAAGGACAAGCAACCACTCCAGTTATGTTGTAAGAAGGTAACCCTATACCTGTTCTGACGCACAAAAGCGCTCTCCGACAAACGCCGGGAGCGCTCTTTTGTTAGTCCCTTGAATCTGACTTGGGTTATGGGTTTAAATGGCGGGCGAGGAACTTCTCCAAGGCACGATAGAAATCAAGCTGATTTTCCAAATTGGCAAAACCATGGCCTTCATCCAGTTTCAGCATATAAGGCACATCAACGCCTCTTGCGTTCAGCGCATTGACGATTTGATCCGACTCGGCCTGTTTGACGCGAGGATCATTGGCACCTTGAACAACAAACAGGGGCGCCTTGATTGTATCAACGGAGAACAGCGGCGAGATTTCAGTCAGAAGCTCCTTCTCTTTGACAGGATCGCCTATACGCTGGTACATCATCGTACGCTGGGATTCCCAGTAAGCGGGCAATGAGTCAAGCAGCGTGAACAAGTTGGAAGGACCGACGTAGCTTACTCCCGCTGCGTATACATCAGGTGTGTAAGCTAAACCAGCGAGCGCAGCATAACCTCCGTATGAAGTTCCGTATATGGCTACCCGCTCTTTATCCGCAATTCCTTCCTGAACGAGCCAATTGACGCCATCTGTTAGGTCATTTTGCATCGCTTTGCCCCATTGCTTGTTGCCTGCATCCAGGAACTCTTTGCCGTATCCAGTTGAACCGCGGAAGTTCACCTGCAGCACCGCGTAACCTCTGCTGGCCAAAAACTGGACTTCCGGATTATAACCCCATACATCGCGAGCCCATGGGCCTCCGTGCGGATTCACAATAAGAGGAAGGTTTTTCGGATCGGCACCTTTAGGAAGGGTCAGGTAGCCATTAAGTGTCATTCCGTCTCTTGTTTTATAAGAAATCGGCTTCATATCGGCTAACTTGTTCTCGTCCAGCCAGCCAGTCGACTCCGAGATTTTCTCCAGCGATCCCGACTTCGTATCGTAAATGTAGTTGATACCGCCATTTTTATCGCTGTAGGCCGTAAATTGAACTTTGCCGTTTTTGTCCGGGACGTTCAGGGAAATTTCTTTGCCAGGCACTTTAGCCCGAAGAGTAACGTACAGCTGCTCGAACTCCGGATCAAAGAAGGAATAGTTCACTTTATCCGTCATATAAACAGCAGCCGCGATGGTTTGCTTTTGTACGGATGGAATAATGCCGGCAACGTCAACTTCTTTATTTTCAAAAATCGTTTTAACGACTTTTTTGGCAACCGGATCATATTCCTCGATCGCCACTTTGTCCCGCCCGATGTTTGAAGCCACATACAGATTTTTGTTATCAAAAGTAAACATGACTGGATTGAAGCTATCGCCAAGCTTCGTATCCATCAGAGGCTTGAATGGTTGGTCTTCCGTATCGCGGTAAAGTAAGGACGATACATTGCCATCACTTGAAATCGCGATACGCAGCTTGCCAGCGTTGTCAGTCATCCAACCGGTAATGTTTCCAGGGTTTTCAGCAACCAATTTCGTCGCACCTGTACGTATGTTGATCCGGTATACATCAAATATGCGGGCGTCCCGCTTGTTCATGCCGACAAGCAGTTCATCGGGAATTCCAGGCAGCGCATCAATGATCATCGCCGTTGTATTTTCGTAAGGGGTCAAATTGCGCTGCTCTTTGCCATCCAGATTAACGGCGAACAGCTGATAGTTTTCATCGCCCCCAGTGTCTCTCGCATAAATCAGCCGATCATTGGCTGCCCATGCGAATCCGGCAACGCTGCGTTCCTTTTCACTAGTGATTCGGACTCCGTTGTTCTCACCGACTTTTTTGACGAAAATATTCAATCGATTCTCCCACATGCTGAGGTACGCAATATGGGTATTATCAGGGGATAGACTGAATTGAAGCTGATCAGCAGGCCGGAAAATATCTTCCAGCGGAATAGCACCCGTAGGGGCTACGCCCAGCCCAAGAGCTTGATAGAGCGAGCCGGCGAATTCCGCACGCGTAACCGGCCCTTTAGGAGCGAACTTTGTGCTGCTAAGAATAAAATGCTGCTTAAGACGGATCGCATCCTCAAGATGAGCCGGGGCAATCGACTTTTGATCCTCGTATACGACCTGAATATCATTATCTCCAAGCTTGAAAGAGCGGGTCAGCAGCGAAGCCATCTGCTGGCGGGTCAGCGGCGCGGCAGGCATAAAGCCGTTTGCCCCTCCCTTGATGATGCCTCGCTCTTTAAGAGCAGCTACAGCAGCTGCAACGTCCCCGTCTTGCACTAGATCTGCAAAGCCGCTTGAAACGGCTGTTGCTTCAAGCTTCAGTGCGCGTTGCAGCACTAATGCTGCCTCAGCGCGTGTGATAGGCTCAAGCGGCGCGTTCATGCCGTCTTTTATCCCATCTATGTATCCCAATTGCCGGAGCGCTTCAATCGCTTTATTTTCAAATTCAGCGGAGACGCTTCCAGCGGCCTGAATCGGTAAAGCAGCTACAGGTGCGGGCGGCATTGCGGTGAGCAATAAAGCCAATGCAATGACCGCGGCACCCGTTTTACGCTTGACTTGCTTGAACATTAACCTTTCCAAATATGATTCCTCCTAGAATGACTAGTTCTCCACATTGGCTCGGCCTCCAAACATCTAAACCTCTTAGCATGAAGAAGGATTTCAAAGAGAGCGCAGGGTGGTAGACGTATACTAAAACGTATGGGATTGGAAACAGTTTCAATATTTTCCCTTTACTGCTGAAAAAAAAGGCCCCGAGACAACCTTCGGAAAGGTTGCCCGGAGCCTCTAGAGCTTAGTCCTTATTTCTTGTCGTCGTCATCCGAATCGTCTTCGTCCTCATCGTCGAAGTCTTCCTCGTCGTCATCCGATTCCTCAGCCACCGCATCGGCATCATCGTCTTCTTCGATAGTCTCGTCAACAGCGGTTTCTTCCTCGTCTTCGCTCTCTTCAAACTCGCGATCTTCATCGAACAGATCGAAGTCCTCTTCGGTTTCGGTGTAGTTGTCGTCCTCTTCGGCTTCGAACACTTCCTCATCCTCAAGATCATCTTCATCGTTGATGATACGCGGACGTTTGGCATTGCTGATTGGATCTTCATTTTTCTCAACTGGGTACCAGCGTTTCAGGCCCCAAGTGTTGCTGCCAACACAGGCGAAACGGCCGTCGATGTTGATCTCCGTATAAACCTGGGCGATGACATTGTTCACTTCATCATCCTTGAGCCCACGATATTTGGCAATTTCCTTCATCAGATCGCGGTAGTAGAACGGCGTATTTGCCGACTTCAGCACCTCGAATGCCAAGTCAACCATCGGCATCTCGCGCAAGCGCTCCGCATCGAATTTTTGGGATAAGTTAGTCGTGCTCATCTAATCCAGACACATCCTCTCGGATAATCATACGCAAGTAGTCTTCTTCCATCATGTCCACAGTCAACCTTTAGTAAAACCTATTTGACCCAAAAAATCAAGGCGGTTTAGAGCCGTTGGCATGGTTCTGCGTGTGAACTTAAGCCGCCCCATAAAAAAAGACGGGCATGCGCCCATGCGCAAGCCCGCGGTTAGCCAACTGAAATGAGTCAGTTTGAGCTATATTTTTAGCGTACTTGTCCACTTCCTACAAACATATCGCCCTTACTGGGCAAAAGGGAAGAACGAAGGGCCTCCCCTTCGCTCCTGACTGTATCCTTCCGCGAGAGCGCTGCCCCCCGGCTTGCAAGAGCCCTTCGACTCTTGATCCATTGTATGAAGACAGTCGGGCGATTGACACGAGTCGCGGCCCAAATTGTTTTAAAACGGGCAGGTGGCTCTATCGGGCAACGGCAGACTGCTCATACATTATCCAAGCATTGTCCGTCAGGAGGGACATTAACTTGGATCAACTGCTCCGCTGGCTGCGCGAAATCCCTGCCTCCGCGGGCGTTCCGACAAAGCGGCTTATGCTTTCTTTCCGGCGCCCCGACGAATATCATTCTTTCCTCCATGCCTGCGAGGGAACTTTACCTGCCCTGGAGTTGACTCCGATACCGCTCATCCAGTCGCTTAGCTTACTGCTGCCCAAGAAGGCGGAGCTGCCTCCGCTTCCCAAAGGGATTACCATTGAAAAAGACAGCTTGATTTATATGAATGCGGCTGGGCTGCCTAAAGCTATGCCTGAAAAAGGGCTGCCCTGGGGCGTCCAGCAAATTCGAGCTCCTCTTGCATGGAACCGTACCACAGGTCATCGCATCAAAATCGGTGTCATCGATACCGGCATCGATCATTCTCATCCCGATCTAAAATCATCGCTCGGGCGTGGTATCAATCTCGTCGACCGTACCCAACTTCCCCATGATGACAATGGCCACGGAACCCATATCGCCGGAACGATTGCTGCAGCAAACCAACCCACCGGCATGATCGGAGTCGCTCCGCGTTCCATCGTCTATCCCGTCAAAGCGTTCGATCAGAACGGCAGCGCCTTCGTGTCCGACATTATCCTCGGCATTGAATGGTGCGTCCGCAGCGGCATCAATATCATTAACATGAGCTTCGGTATGAAATCACGCAGCAAGTCATTGCATACCGCCTGCATCAACGCGACCAATGCCGGAGTCATCATCATTGCCTCCTCCGGTAATGACGGCAGGCGCCGATCCATCGATTATCCCGCGCGTTATCCACAAACGATATCCGTTGGGGCGACGAATCGGATGCGTCGCATCGCTTCCTTCAGCAACCGCGGGCCTTATATCGACATTTATGCTCCAGGCGACCACATCCATTCCGCCTGGCTGAAAGGCAAGTACCATGAAATGAGCGGCACATCGATGGCCACTTCCCATGTAAGTGGTGCTGTCGCCTTGCTGCTTGCGCATCAACCCGGCCTCACACCGGCTGAGATCAAAGCCATTCTGAAGCGCTCCATGGTGCCGCTGCGCGGAGCTAAAGACCGACTCGCGCCAGGCGAGCTAGATGTGCCCAAAATGATGAAAGCCGCTGAAGCTTAGGCTTCAACGGCTTTCTTTTGGACTTATATGGATAGGCTACATGCGATCAGGCGCAGAAACGCCGATCAGGCGCAGCGTGTTAGCGATGACGGTACGAACGGCGTCCAGCAGCGCCAACCGGGCCTGCGTCTGAGCCGCATCCTCGGTAATGGCGCGCTCGGCACGGTAGTAGCTGTGCAGCTGGGAAGCCAGCTCATACACATAGCGGACCAGGCGATGCGGCGCATACTGCTCCGCCGACTGGCGAATTTCCTGCGGGAATTCAGCCAGCTTAAGCATCAAGTCATATTCATGCTCCGAGGTCAGACGGGACAGCTCTACCTGCTCCAGCGGCAGCAAAGCAACGCCTTGCTCTTGGGCTTGGCGCAAAATGCTGCAGATGCGTGCATGAGCGTACTGAACATAGTAGACCGGATTCTCATTGGAGGTAGACACGGCCAAATCCATGTCAAAGTCCAAATGTGAATCCATGCTGCGCATAGTGAAGAAGTAGCGGATTGCATCCACGCCAACTTCGTCCATCAAATCTTCCATCGTCACGGCTTTGCCCGTACGCTTGGACATTTTGACCTTCTCGCCATTTTGGAACAGGCTGACCATTTGAGCAATCAGCACGACCAGCTTATTCGGATCGTTGCCGAGTGCTTCCATAGCGGCCTTCATCCGCGGAATATAGCCATGGTGATCGGCGCCCCAGATGTTAATCATCGTGTCGTAGCCACGGCCATACTTGTCTCTATGGTAAGCAACGTCCGGCGTCAAATACGTGTATGAGCCGTCGTTTTTGATGAGGACGCGGTTTTTGTCGTCGCCGTAGGCGGTCGTGTTGAGCCAAGTCGCGCCTTCCTCTTCATAGACTTGACCTTTTTCGCGCAGTGCGTCCAAAGCTTGTGTCACAAGGCCTTTTTCATACAGGGATGTCTCGCTGTACCAAAGATCAAACGGGACGCGGAAGCGCTCCAGATCACGCTTGATCTTGCCGAGCTCACGCTCCAGACCGTACGCCTTGAAAAAGGCAAAGCGCTCCTCGTCGGTCATGGCGAGCAGAGCATCTCCACGCTCCGCCGACAGCTCCCGCGCGAAACCGATAACATCCTCGCCGTGGTAGCCATCCTCAGGAAGCTCCGCCTGTTGGCCGAGCTGCTGGCGATAGCGGGCTTCAATCGACTTGGCCAGGTTGTTCACCTGTGCGCCTGCATCATTGATATAGTACTCCCGCGTCACTTCATTACCGGCAAAATCAAGCACATTGCACAGCGCATCGCCAACTGCAGCTCCACGGGCATGGCCAAGATGCAGGTTGCCGGTTGGATTGGCGCTGACAAACTCGATTTCAACGCGTTTGCCGGTGCTTTCGCCGCGGCCGTAGTCCTCACCTGCCGACTGAACCTGGCCGATGACCGGGTACAGATAGGCGCGATCGAGACGGAAGTTAATAAAGCCCGGGCCAGCGATGTCTGCCGACAGGATGGAGGCTTTGTTTTTGTCTAAATGCTCCAAAATCGCCTCGGCGATTTGGCGCGGATTTTTGCGGGCGAGCTTGGTCAACTGCATTGCAGCGTTGGTCGCCAGGTCGCCATGGGACTTGTCCCGCGGCACCTCCAGTACAAATTCAGGCAGATCCTCGCGGGCTGCCAGACCTGCGGCAACTACCGCATCGGCGATTCCCTCGCGGATCGTTGTGTATACTAGCTCAAGTACGTTCTGACTCATGATTGGTTAGCCTCCTGTATCGTAAGCCGCAATTGAAAGCGGCCGCTTATCTCATCTTCCATACGCAGCCGGTACGTCCATGCGAGCGTCAACGGCAATAAGCCTTCGTCGCTGGCCATTGTCACCGACAAATCCTCCGTCTCCGTTACTAGCGGAAACGAAAGATGCGCCGAGCTGTACCGTCCTCCGCGCGCCTGTCCGGCCGCGAAAGTCTGATCCGACTCCACTCCGCCTCTGCGAGTGAGCGTCAGCTCCTCCCCGCTCCAGCGGATCATCGTGCGTACCGAGCCGTGCAGCTCGTCCTGCTCCTCGTAGCGAATATATAACGTCCGCCCTTTGGGAATCAATTCACCGGTATACATCGCGACAGGTGCTTGTTGCCCGTCCTGCGTGCTGTTTACAGTGACGGTTATCTCTCGCCTGCCGTCCCTTTGCGGCGAGACGTCTCGGCCGCTTCCGCCTGCTGCGGGCGAGCTCGCATCGCTGGACGCTCTGTTGGACTCCTTCTCCCCCGCTTGCGAGCTTGGAGCCTCTTCATTCCACTGTTCCATGTTAAATCCGCAACCTCTCCGCCCCAATGGCCGGCGTTATGCATCTTTATCTCCATAACTATATACAGGATGGCTCTAAGTTTCAATCAACTACGACGACTTCGTTCCTTGTATAAGGCTCCATAATAACGCCCCACAACAGCGATCCACAACTAACTTTGATTCTAGCGAACCTCACAAGCCTTATTCCATCAAAATTTAGGTGCGGAATCCAAAAACAGCAAAAACCGTCCGGCTGTGGGTACAGTCAGACGGCGTGTGCCCTCTTTGCATCAGAGGATGTTGCGAAAAAAACTCCACCTAAATCGCGGCAGTGCCGCGCAGATATGGCTTCAAGCGGACCCATTCCGCCAACCGATCCTCCAGCGTGCGCATAGCCGGCGTCGGGATCGGGCTCGTTGAAGGCATCCGCAGCAGCTCCAAGTTCGCTAGAGCGGGATGATTTTTGAAGTGTTTTTGATACGTCGCAAAGGACTTCGTCCCATTAAATATAAGTGCACGCAGGGACGGATGCGCCTGCACTAGGCCCACCAAATCATTAGGCACGGCATCCCGAATATTCATGTCCAAGCTGCCCGGGCGCACGCAGGAACTGATCATATCCCACATACCGACGCCGATACTTGCTGCATAAGCGAGCCGATCCTCGTAAGCCTCATCCGGTACTCGACCGGATAAAGCATACAGGATGCGCCACATATAATTGCGGTCATTAGCGTAATATCGCTGTTCCTGCAACGACTTTACGCCGGGCATACTGCCCAGTATAAGCACGGTCGCCCCGGGCTGAACAAGCGGCGGAAAAGAATAAACCTTATCCTCGTCCAGCTTAATCCCTCCTTAGCGGCAAATGAAGCTCTCGCCGGAGCCGACAGGCATAGGGCTACGGTTACACCTGGCCGTTTTTGCCGCGGAAGGCGGGTGGCGTCCCGTCAAGCTTCTCGATTTTGCCGCATATTTCGTGATGCCACTCCGTATCGTCCGTCATGGACGCCAGCAGAGACATATTGTACAAATTGGCCAGACGCCTGCAATGGGAGGCATTCACCGCCAAACAATGCTCAAAGTCCGCTTGCTCCTCAACGTTAAGCGGACGGCGTTCGCGGATGGTCCACAGCTCCGCCAAATGCTCGTGAATCGGCAGTAACCCCATAACGCTCATGCACCTCCTTGTATTCTATCAGCCAGTATGGCCAAAGAAATAGAGGTCCAAGCACAACAAGCGAAAAAAATCCCCGCCCTTCCCCCCAAAGGGAGAGAAGAGACGGGGATTCGCAGACAACGAGCTTGCGGCTCAAAATAACCGTGCTAGATTCTGCTTACTTGATGAAGCCGAGCAGCATTTCGCGGATGACTTTGGCAGCGACGATCTGCGTCTGCTCCGTTGGGTCATAGGCAGGTGCCACTTCTACGAGGTCGCAGCCAACGACGTTCACACCGGAACGCGCGATCGCGTGAACCGCGTCGATCAGCTCCTTGCTCGTGATGCCGCCTGCTTCCGCAGTGCCGGTACCCGGCGCAGCGGAAGGGTCGAGAACATCGATGTCGATCGTCAAGTAGACGGGACGACCTTCCAACTCTGGCAGAACCTTTTTCAGGGGCTCAAGCACTTCGAACGGATGGAAATTGATGTTCTCACGCGCATATTGCCACTCCTCACGGGAACCGGAACGAATACCGAACTGGTAAATGTTCTGGCCGCCCATAAGACCAGCCGCCTTGCGCAGCGGCGTGGAGTGGGACAATGGCTCACCCTCGTACGACTCGCGCAGATCGGCATGAGCATCAAAGTGGATGATCGCGAGATCCGGGTACTTCTTGTAAACCTCTTGGAAAATAGGCCAGCTAACGAGATGCTCGCCGCCGAGACCGACTGGCATCTTGTCATCAGCCAGCACGCCAGCTACGAACTCGCCGATAATGTCGAGCGAACGGGCAGCGTTGCCGAACGGCAGCAGCAGATCGCCGGCATCGAAGTACTCGATGTCTTCAAGGCTGCGGTCCAGGTAAGGGCTGTACTCCTCAAGACCGATCGATACCTCGCGGATACGAGGCGGACCAAAGCGGGAGCCGGGACGGAAGCTCACGGTGAAGTCCATCGGCATGCCGTAAATGACAGCACGCGATGCTTCATAATTCTCGGAGCTCAGGATAAAAACGTTGCCGGAGTATTTTTGGTCGATTTTCATTATTTCACCAGATCCTCGACGAACTTAGGCAGCACGAATGCAGCCTTGTGCAGGCGCGGCGTGTAATACTTCGTTTCGCGCTCTGGAATCGCCGTCTCGTCAACTTGGAGCGGATCATGTTTTTTGGAGCCCATCGTGAACGTCCAAAGGCCGGACGGGTAGGTTGGTACATTGGCCCAGAAGACACGTACGATCGGGAAAACTTCCTTCACATCGCGGTTAACGCTGGTGATCAGGTCAGCTTTGAACCAAGGGTTGTCCGTTTGGGCAACGAACAGACCGTCTTCCTTCAACGCCTCGTAGATGCCTTGGTAGAAGCCGCGCGTAAACAGGTTGGCTGCAGGGCCGACCGGCTCCGTGGAATCGACCATGATAACATCGTAGACGTTTTTGTGGTCATGGATATGCATGAATCCGTCGTTCACATGCACTTCAACGCGCTCGTCGTCGAGGCCGGATGCGATGTTCGGCAAATACTTTTTGGAATATTCGATAACCTTGCCGTCGATGTCGACGAGCACGGCGCGTTTTACTTTAGGATGTTTGAGGATTTCACGGATAACGCCGCCGTCGCCGCCGCCCACAACAAGCACTTGCTCAGGGTTCGGATGCGTGTTGAGCGCCGGATGAGCGACCATCTCATGGTAAACGAACTCGTCCTTGTCCGTCGTCATAACCATACCGTCGAGCACGAGCATCGTGCCGAACTCCTCGGTTTCGATCATAGCGAGCTGTTGGAAGTCCGTTTGCTCGTTGACATAGGTTTCCTTGACTTTAGCCGTGATGCCATACGACTCGGTTTGTTTCTCTGTGTACCACAATTCCATAGTAAGAGTCCTTCTTTCTTCTTCAGGTTGGGGACGGGAGACCCGTCCATCGGATTACCGCCCCGGCCTGCCGGCCGGCCCGAGCGGCACGCACCCGACGTCCTTGGACGGCGGGCGTGCGCGGCGGAGCAGCAAGAATCTATATCAGGTTCGGATATATTCAAGCGTGAGAACTCGAAGCGCAGGGATGCCTGCAAAGGCTCTTACGCATACATTTCTCCCATTCGAAAGGCGATTCGACAATAGTAGCTTTGTCGGATTTGCCCCCTTAAGGTCGACGGTTCAACCTGTATTATAGTCAAATACCCCCCTCAACACAAACCTTTCCTCCGTGTTTTACAGCACTTTTAAGATGGCCGTATAACAGCTCCTCCCAATATCCATACTATGGAAAATGATGTCGAATCCTCGGGAGGAACGCTCGTGAACAAACGTTCATCGCCACGCCGCAAATCGGCACTAGAGTCTCTATTTCGCCCGCTGGGTGAGTGGGTTAGCTCGCTGGAACGTAAAAAAGAGAGGCCAGCAGCAGGCGAAGGGTTCATCCGCTTCCCACGTCTTCGCGGCCTGCTCCGTCTTGCGGCGCTGCTGGCGGGAACGACGTTGTCCCTGCTGCTGCTTGGTCTCAGCATCCTGCTGCTGACGCTGCGCCTGCAATCGCTGCCCGCTACGTCTGCTGCGCAGGAATCGCAAATCTATGACGCCTCCGGCAATCTGCTGGACTCGTTCCATGCCGGCCAAAGCCGGGAAAGCGTGCCGCTGCAGCGCATTTCCCCTTACCTCATCGACGCAACGCTCGCGATTGAGGATCGGCGCTTTTACGAGCATAATGGCTTTGATCTCCGCGGCATGGCGCGGGCGGCGCTTGTTAATCTGGAGAGTGGCCGAGCGCGCCAAGGGGCCAGCACGATTACCCAGCAGCTTGCTCGAAACTTGTACCTGAACCATGAGCGCACCTGGAAGCGCAAAATCAAGGAAGCTGCCTACACCGCCCAACTGGAGATGAATTTGAGCAAGGAGGAGATTCTGGGGCAGTATTTCAACCAGATTTACTACGGGCATGGAGCTTACGGCATCGAGAAGGCGGCGAAAATGTATTACAGCAAACACGCCTCCGAGCTGACGCTGGCTGAGAGCGCAATGCTGGCTGGCGTGCCTAAAGGGCCGA
The DNA here is from genome assembly GCA_900105225.1 of Paenibacillaceae bacterium GAS479. Classification (NCBI taxonomy): domain Bacteria; kingdom Bacillati; phylum Bacillota; class Bacilli; order Caryophanales; family Paenibacillaceae; species Paenibacillaceae bacterium GAS479. The sequence goes on from LT629764.1 coordinate 2,255,135, forward strand.
AATATTACTCGCCTTATATGAATATGGAAAACGCCGTTCATCGTCAGCGGCTCATTCTTGCTGCTATGCAGACAGCGGGAACGATTACGCCGCAGCAAGCGGCGGCCGCCAAAGCCGAGAAGCTCCAGCTGCAGCCGCTGCAGCCGGCTGGATCGGACGGAAGCGCGCCTTATTTTCGCGATTATGTACGGCAAACAGCAGTTGATGAGCTTGGACTGGACGAGCATCTGATTAGCGAGGGTGGTGTGCGCATTTACACCACCCTCGACCCTGCTATGCAGCAGGCCGCCGAGGAGGCCATGCAAAAAGCCATCCCATCCAGCTCCGAGCAACAGGCGGCGCTTGTCGCCATCGAGCCGGAGACGGGATACATCCGGGCTATGGTCGGGGGGCGCGATTATCGCAAAGGGCCGTTCAATCGAGCGCTCGCCCGTCGGCAGCCCGGCTCGTCGTTCAAGCCTGTGCTCTATTTGACCGCGCTGCAGAGCGGCATGACCGCCGTGACGCCGTTCACCAGCGCACCGACAATTTTCACCTATGATGATGGCCGTAAAACGTATTCCCCACGCAACTACAACAACCATTACGCTGGTGGAAATATTACAATGCGCGACGCGATTGCCAGCTCCGACAACACCTACGCGGTCAACACCATCATGCGGGTTGGAGCGAATAAAGTTGTCGCCACAGCTCGGCAGCTCGGCCTAGACGGCGACATGCAGCCGCTACCTTCCCTGGCGCTGGGTACGTACCCCGCCAGCCCGCTTGAGATGGCCTCGGCCTTCAGCGCACTGGCCGCAGGTGGCGTACGCGCCGAGCCGACCGCGATTTTGCGCGTTGAGGACAGCAAGGGCGAGGTGCTTTACCGCGCCGAGCAGCGCCTGTCGCGGGTCGCCGACGCCGCCCATGCCTATGTGCTGACAAGCCTCATGGAGAGCGTGTTTGAAAATGGCGGCACCGGCAGCCGCGTCTCCGCTATGATCCACCGGCCCGTCGCCGGAAAAACCGGTACGACGGCGGACGACGCCTGGCTCGTCGGATACACGCCTGACCTGGCGACAGCGGTATGGACCGGCTACGATAAGGGCCGCCAGCTGACAACGGCGGAATCGCATCGTGCGGCGCCTATTTTCGCCGCTTTTACAGAGCATGCACTTACGGGCCGACCAGCGCGGCCGTTCACGGTGCCGGATGGCATCGTCAGTGTGGCGGTCGATCCCGCCAGCGGCCTGCGCTACGGCCCCCGCTGCAGCGGCTGGCGCATGGAGCTGTTCGTCGCCGGCACGGAGCCGATCGGCTCCTGCGACGGCAGCAAGGCCGGAACGGCCGGAGCCGCTGACATTGCGTCAGCAGAAGGAGCAGCCTCTAACCCGCCCGCCTCCAATGAGAGCAAGGGCAGCGGCTGGCTGAAGGGCCTGTCCCGCTGGCTGCGGCACTAACCAAGCGAACCCGCCGTATCTGGCGATGGCTGGCAAACGAGCGCTGGATGATTAACCCAACATAGTGAAGTATAATGAAGAGGTATAGGCATAGATGTTAGCTTGCGACTATGAGAAGAAGGCAGGTGTCGATTCATGAAAGACCTCTTGAACAAGGCGTTTTCCCTCGGGCTTGGTTTGGCCGCTTCTACAAGAGAGCAGGCAGAAAAGCTCGCGCAGGAGTTGTCATCCAGAAGCGACATGAGCAAGGCCGATTCACAGCAGTTTGTCAGCAGCATGATTTCACGGGGACAGGAAGCCCGCAGCAGCATGGAGACATTTATCCGCGAGCGGGTCAAGGACATTACAGATGAGCTGCAGCTCGTTCATCGCGGTGAGCTCGACAGGTTGGAATCGCGCATCGCGGAGCTAGAATCCCGGCTCGGTCTATCGTCCGAATATGCAGCCGCCGCCGTTCCTACTGACGCTCAGCTCGATACTGGAACCTATGAGGGTACCGGCAAAGCCGGCCCTGGCGTACCTTTAGTCGTCCACCCCGAGACGCCTCGGCATGAAACAACGGAAGGAGCCGAGCTGTACCGGGCGGATTCCAGCGAGTCGCAGCACGGCAAGGGAGAATGACGCTGGGACGCCAGCTGCGTCATTTGCAACGCTATCGCGAGATCGCGCTTGCCTTTGCGCGCAATGGCTTCGGTTATTTCGTCCGGGAGCTCGGCCTGATGAAGCTCATCCCCCACTGGCGCAGCGTGGAGAGCCGGCATCATAGCGAGGTGCGTACGACCGGAGAACGCCTCCGGTCTTTTTTGCAAGAGCTGGGTCCGACCTTCGTCAAGCTTGGCCAAATCGCTAGCACGCGGCATGACATTTTCCCTCCGGATATCATTGCCGAACTGCAAAAGCTTCAGGACAAAGTCCCGCCAGTTCCGTTCGATGAGATTAAACGAGTGCTTGAGGAAGAGCTTGGCGCACCGCTGGAATCGGTCTACCGTGACTTCCGCAAGGAGGCTGTAGCCGCGGCTTCTATTGGCCAGGTACATTACGCTCGGCTACGCTCCGGGGAGGAAGTCGCCGTCAAAGTGCAGCGTCCTGGCATCCGCAAAACAGTGGAGACCGATCTGGAAATTCTACGCAACCTGGCCCGAATAGCGGAGCATCGGCTGCACTGGGCCAAGCAGTATGGCGCGGTCGAGCTTGTGGAGGAGCTCAGTTCGTCACTAACGGCCGAGCTGGATTATACGCTGGAGGGAAGAAGCGCCGAGCGGATCGCGGCCCATTTCACCGATCGTTCAAACGTGCATATTCCAACCATCTGGTGGGATCTGTCGACCCGGCGTGTGCTTACGATGGAGTTCATGCACGGCATTCAACTGCATGACGTGCATGCGTTAGAGCAAGCTGGCTACGATTTAACGGAGATCGCCGAAGCGGTGGCAAACCTCATTTTGGAGCAAGTTTTTATCTCCGGGCATTTTCACGCTGATCCCCATCCAGGCAATGTGCTGGTCATGCCCCAGGCCCCTGGTAACAAGCATAAACATCGCCGTGGGGACAGATCAGGCGGTGCTTCAGCTCGCACTTCAAGCTCCAATCAAGAGCCGAACTCGGACCGCCACTCCGGCCATGATTCACATCCACAGTCGGATGCCGAGCGGGACTGGGACGCCGCCTCCAGTCCCGCTCCGGTCATCGGGCTGCTCGACTTCGGCATGACGGGACGGCTAACGCCAGGCCTGAAAGGCCATTTTGCCTCCCTGATCATCGCGCTGCGCCGCCAGAGCACGGACGGTGTGATTAAAGCGATCGAGGCGATGGGCCTGATCCCAGACTCCGTCGACTGGCAGGAGCTGCGGCGCGATGTCGATCATCTCCGCGAAAAGTATTACCAAGTACCATTTAGTGATATCAGCCTGGGAGAAGCAGTTACCGACTTATTCCATGTCTCTTATCACCACCGAATTCGCATGCCAGCCGACTTCATGCTGCTCGGCAAAGCTTTGCTGACGCTCGAAGGCGTCATCACCTCGCTTGATCCCGAGTTCAGCGTTGTAGCTGTGGCGGAGCCCTTTGGCAAAAAACTTTTCCTGGAACGGCTAAAGCCGGACAGGCTGGCGGAGTCAGCCGCGAATTACGCCGCTGAATATGTAGATTTGCTCGCAGATCTGCCCTCCCGGCTGCGCAGTTTTGGCCGATTGCTGGCTCGCGGCAAGCTACCGCTTGAATTGTCGGTCCGGGATGTGGACCGCATGATGCAAAAGCTCGACCGCATCAGCGGACGGCTCAGCTTCAGCATCGTGCTGCTCAGCTTCAGCATCATTATGGCCGGCCTCGTCATCGGCTCGTCCGTCGGACGACAGCCTGGATTGCTCTCCCGTTTTCCCGTGCTGGAAATCGGCTTCACGATTGCCGCCGTTATGTTTTTGTATATGATTGTATCCATATTTCGCTCCGGCAAAAAATAAGGCATAGTCCCGTGGATACCCACGTGGATCATGCCTTTTTCCGTGTCCATATTGTCGTCGCATTAAGGGATCATCATCCCCCATTCACGATGCTTTCGAGCAACTGTTGCAAGCTTTCCGTGCGAAATATCTCGTGAAAAATGTCCGGCTTTTCGACTACCCCCTGCCCCGAGCTCAGCCGGCTGCTAGTAAGCCTCGGTACTTGTCCCCGGGAAAAAAACCAGGAGATTTCATTCAGCTGTCCTTTTTGATTGGCATGATCCAGCAAGTTTTCTAGGTCTACGGCCTCCTGGAACAGCTTCGGTCCGAGCACGAGCGTATACGGAGTCGAAATCGAATACGACGCATAGAGTAAGGAATTCGTAACTTTCATCCCTGGGAATGAATTAAAGCTCGTCGTCGGATGCGAAATGTTGGAGAGCACTTCGGTCGGCTGGCCTGACTCGGATAAATCCAGCACCGTGCAGATGTAATTGCTGTATGTTTGCTCATACAGATTTTCTATGATGGCAATCTCATGCTCCCTCGCATGTACTAGCGGGAATAGAACGGTCAGCTGTGAAGCGATTCCTCTCCTTTTCCGTGCTTGATAGCGAGTCAGATGATAGGCATAACGCCAGCGCCGATGGGCATGTTCAGACTTCAGAGAAGCTGATATGCTGAACGACGAATTCACCCGATAATCGACCAGTTCCACCGGTAAGTGTTCCATCCGGCAGTGTTCAGTCAGCCGCAGCCAATAGTCATAGTCCTCAACAGGCTGCATACCGTAGAGACCTGTTAAGCGGGCATAATTCGATCTGTACATAAAAGAAATGCCTACAATGGAAGAGTCCAGTAGCTTTTCCTCCGGCTGGGACTGGTACCGGTGCATTGAAGCCAGCTCTGCCTCAGAATTCAGTTGCCGTCCCTCGTCGTCGATGCTGCGAAAGGAGCTGTACACGAGGCCGAGCTCAGGCGAACCTTTGACTAAAGCAGCCCGCAGCAACTCTAAATAATGAGGGTCATAAATATTATCTGACGAAACCCAAGTCAGGTATTGAATCCGATTATCTCTCAGTAGCGGCTCAAAACCCGTATTAAGCGCATGCGCCACACCTTTGTTGTCTGGATAAGCGAGAATCTCCACCCTCTGGTCCTGGCCTACCTGCGTTTGAACGAGAGGTTCCATCTCCGGCGCACCGTCAATAACTAGAATGAAGCGAAACTTCTGGTAGGTCTGGGCAAGCACCGATTGAATAGCTAAAGCCAGAAATTCGGGCTTTTGCTTGTATACCGGCATGACAATTCCGACATCCGTCAAACGGGTTCCCTCCTCGGAACAGACTCGACCATCTTCCACTATATGTGGATCACAACCTCTTCATGAAAAACCGCTCTCCTAAACACTGACTCTTAGTTGCTGTAACCGCTAAAGTTGAAGCTTTCCGGTCCGACCCGAAGCATTCCAGCTACGCTAGAGGTGGCAAACACGGAGTAAGCGGCAGAGGCGCTCACCGGCGCTCCAAAGTCCGATCCGTTGAAACTGACTGCTCGAGGGCCCGTCTGAGCTGCCAGAATTTGCTCACTGAGCGAAAACACGACAACGCCCCCAGAGGTTAATCCCCTCATAACATAAATGGTCACCATCGCATTAACAGGTGAGCTCGGCTGCTGGAATGTCACCGTCCCGGCAAACTCGACCCGTGTGCTGCCGGGAGTGCCGAGTGCGAGATTCAGCGTTTGCTGTGCGACCAGTTGCAAGCTCCCCGACGTGGGAATAGCAATGGCGATCGAACTGCCATAACTTGCGTTTTGTGAGGCTCTAGAATCAAGCCATGTAGACATATTCAATCCCTCCAATAGCTAAAATATGGAATATCATATGCTGGACAGGCCATCCTGCAACGGACAAGCGCCTTCCGGGACACTCCCTGTTTCCTTAGCTTTTTTGAGAAAAAGAATAGCCCGCCCCGGAAACCGGAGCGGACTGAATCTTGAGCCGATGGAACGCAGCAGCGGCATAACTTGCCGCTCCCCAGTTGTTAATTGCTTTGCGTGCTTGCTGCTCTACTCCTGCTCGCTATGCGGCTGTCTCTTGCTTACTGCTAAAGATGAGCCTGCTGGAACCATAAGCAACTTCAACAGCCGATTGATTGCCGACCCTAGTCGGTTTCGGCGAACCAGCTGAAGCTGCAAACAGCTTTCGGAACCGGCTGGACTGCATGACTCTAGTCGGCGTCAGCGTAGTAGGATCGCAGCGCGTCGGCGATGCCGAGCGGATTGCGACGTAAGTCTTTGGCGCTGAAGAACAGCTCGCCTGGTACAGCACCCGTGAGTTGGTTGTAGTCTAGCTGGCGCGTAACTTCAGCAGATGATTGCCAGCCAGACTCCGATGTACCGAGCTTGTAAGGCGAGTGGCCGATGTACAGGTCTACACCGGTTCCCTTCACTGTTTTGAGCCACCATTCTGCGACTTTATCATAAGGTACTGTTGGATGGGCGAAGCTCCAGTAAATCTGTGGAGCGACATAGTCGATCCAGCCTTGCTGCACCCATAGGCGCACATCCGCATACATGCTATCGTACGTCGTGACCCCTGCCTTAGTATCTGAGCCGGTAGGATCGACTGACTTGTTACGCCACACACCAAACGGGCTAATGCCAAAGCTCACAGAAGGTTTTGCAGCTTTGACGGACCGATCCAGCTCCTGCACGAATGCGTTGATGTTGGAGCGCCTCCAGTCGGCCTTGGACATCAGCGTACCAGCGCTGTATAACTTGTAAATTGCTTCATCGTCAAAAGCCGACCCCGATGGATAAAAATAATCATCCAAATGAATGCCGTCCACATCATAACGGGCCGCTACTTCCGTAATGGCGTCGATAATGGCTTGTCGGGCAGCCGGTATTCCCGGATTCACATAGAGCTTGCCTCCGGAATTAACAATCCACTCGGGCTGCTGGCGGACGAGACTGAGAGGGTCTAGCTGCGCCTTATCAGTAGTGGTGGAAGCCCGGAATGGGTTGAACCAAGCATGGAATTCCATGCCCCGCCGATGCGTCTCCTCGATCATGAAAGCTAGCGGATCGTAATCCGGCTTCAAGCCCTGCTTACCCGTCAAAAACGCTGACCACGGGCTGAGCAATGTCGGATACAGAGCGTCGCCTGCTGGCCGCACCTGCACGAATACCGCATTCATGCCCATCCCTTTCAGCTCATCCAGCAATTGAGTGAACTCCAGCTTCTGCTTCGCACTGTCCTTTGCTTTGGCGGAGGTAGCGGTCGGCCAGTCCAAATTGTAAACGGTCGAGATCCAGGCGCCGCGCAGCTTGGCCGGTTTACCGGGACCCGGCACAACAGCGCCAGGGTTCGTTCCCGTTCCGGGTTGCGTACCTGTTCCCGTTCCGGGTTGCGTGCCTGTTCCCGTTCCGGGCTGCGTGCCTGTTCCCGTTCCGGGCTGCGTACCTGTTCCCGTTCCGGGTTGCGTACCCGTTCCCGTTCCTGGCGACGGTTCGCCGCCCTCTCCACCCGGCGAAGTCAAACGGATGGTTTGTGTGCCTTTGTTCCAATCGACTACTAGGCCGAGCTGTTCGCTCACGAAACGAAGCGGCACCATTGTCCGGTTCCCTTTCATCTGGACAGAAGTGTCTAGCTTGACCCGGGTTCCATTCACAAGAGCGTAGGTTTGTCCCATGGTGAGTGAAATCGTGCTGCCAGACATGGCGATGTCTGCCCGGCGCTGTTTGCTAGACCAGCTAACCGAGGCCCCGAGGCCTTCGCTCACGACTCGTAATGGCACCATCGTCACATTCGCTTTCGCTACGATATAAGGGGGCGAATCAGACGATAACTGTTGCCCGTCCAGATAAATTTGAATGGTAGATGCAGCAGTCGCATCGCCAGACAAAACTGCCGTCCCGGCTGCAAGCGCAGCAATCAGCGGAAGCGCGACGAGTTTACGCAGCCCCGATCGGGCCGGCATTTTTCTTTTTTGATCCACTTTCTCATTCCTTCCACAAGTCCTTGTATGAATGCCTCAAAGGTCAGGCCAACGCTAAGTTAGACGCCTAACGGGCATTGGAAGTTGCTAACCTTTGCCATAACGAGGAAAACTGGAGAATAACGGCGAAAAACCGTCTGCCATTGCAGAAAGATGGTGTTGGTGCTCGAGGAAGGCGATTTTTTGCCGATAAATGCCCATTACTGAATTTTCTGATTATTTAAATAATTGTAAAGATAGGTTATACTTAAGTCACTCCCACAGAGGAAAGGGGATAGTCCAATGGAGACGGTTAGCGAAGCATGTCCCCGACTAGACGGCATATCCGTCCGATCGGTGAAGCTTATCCCACGTGCAGGGTCAAGCGGACATGCGGGTACTGAAACGGAAATCTGTTGTGCACACGAACCGGTAATTCATTCTGTATGGAGAAAACGAAATCTGAGAAGGAAGCAAGCGTTAGGTTACGCAAGCTGCTGGGAATGGAGTGTCAGTGTCTAATTGAATAAGAAACGGTTAAGCAGGAAATAGGGCTTCTGGTTGTCAGCGGACAAGCGGAGGCCCTATTTGTGTTTGTGCCTTTATTTCCAATTCCAATATTCTTGCCCTTGGCACGTAATTAAGCGTTCAAACCATTCTGTAAATGTTAATGGAATGGGTATGGCTTCTTCCATAAAATCCATTGCGTCAAGAAAAAATAGATATGGTTTCTCCCCTTCTCTACATCTAATTGAGTCCATACAAACGGCACCGATTCTATGGTCCGTCCAAGCAAATGGAAAGCAATGCGGAGGGATATTTTCATACGTTTGGGAAATGATCTGCATTTTTTCGATGCTTAGCAACTCTGTTCCACCGCCATAGTAAGGTTCTTTAAATAAAACCGCACCATTGTGTTGAAGAAGGAACTTCTTGTAGTCTTCTGGGAAAAACCAGTTATTAGTGCTCAAACACTTACTTATATCTACTTCAGTCGCAGCTGTTTCCCAAGTGCATTCTAGCGGAGCAACATCCATCCCAGGAACTAATCGTTGAAAATGATGTTCGCTGGAAGCATGTTGCTTTAAAAACTGAATGAGATTTAATACACGGGTATCACTCATGTTTTCCTCCTTACTCCCGAGCCACATTTTCGCTTCTCAAGTAACTTCGACTACTTGCTTTGGCATCCCGAGCCACTTTCCCGCTTCTCAAGTAACTTCGACTACTTGCTTCGCCATCCCGAGCCACTTTCCCGCTTCTCAAGTAACTTCGACTACTTGCTTCGCCATCCCGAGCCACTTTCCCGCTTCTCAAGTAACTTCGACTACTTGCTTCGCCATCCCGAGCCACTTTCCCGCTTCTCAAGTAACTTCGACTACTTGCTTTGGCATCCCGAGCCAATTTCCCGCTTCTCAAGTAACTTCGACTACTTGCTTCGCCATCCCGAGCCACTTTCCCGCTTCTCAAGTAACTTCGACTACTTGCTTCGCCATCCCGAGCCACTTTCCCGGTTCTCAAGTAACTTCGACTACTTGCTTCGCCATCCCGAGCCACTTTCCCGCTTCTCAAGTAACTTCGACTACTTGCTTTGGCATCCCGAGCCACTTTCCCGCTTCTCAAGTAACTTCGACTACTTGCTTCGCCATCCCGAGCCACTTTTCCGGTTCTCAAGTAACTTCGACTACTTGCTTTGGCATCCCGAGCCACTTTCCCGCTTACTCCAACAAATCCAACAAAAAATGGTGTCCCAAAGGCAGGCCGCAGCCTGCTCTTAGGACACCATTTATTTATGCTCCCAGCTGATCCTTCAGCGTCTGGGGAGAATGCTCCCACCACTCACTGTTGTGGGAAATGAGCAGATCGCGGAGAATCTGCTTCTCCTCATCGGAAAGCCCATCCAGTACGAAACGACGCTTAATCGCGTAGTCGAGGTTGTTAACGTGCTGCGCGAGAATTTTCCAGCCACGGCGCGCCTCGGTGTCCACGAGCATCGGACAGGCCGTCACTCCCGCATAAAAAGAGCCTTCCTCGTCACGGTCGACAGCTACCCATACAATCCACACCGGACGGCCATTCGGCACGTCCTCCTTGTTAGGAATGAACTTGATGCCCTTTTCCACTTTGCTCTTAGCATGCATAGCACCGTTGTCGATGTAAGCCTCGCTACCGTCCAGAATGACGGAGGAAACACGGCTAAGATCGATTGTGCCTGCTCCAAAACCGCGATGCTCCTTATTACTCACAACATTCAGCGACAGCGAGCGCTTGCCTTTGGCCGGCTGCTCCGCCACGTTCTGTGCACCCTGTGGTTGCTCCGCACTCTGTATGCCCTGTGGTTGCTCCGCACCGCTCTGAGCGCCCTCTGGCTGACCTGTTCCTTTATTCTCTTCCATGCCCTGCTCCCTTCCAAGCTTGCTTTAACCAAGCTGATCTATAGTCCGAAGCCGCCTGCAAACTACCATCAATGGTACAGGCAGGGGCTTGTATCCGATATTTTTCATTTTAGCTAATAATCCTGCAAAAGCAAACATATAGATGCCTTAGAAGCTTGTCAACGGGAGGGAACCGGTTCATGATCTGTCGCCGATCATTTAAAAATTTGCTGCTCGCAGCACTCTTGCTAACCCTCTTGCCGCTCCCGCTCATTGGGAACGCCAATATCGCCTATGCGAAGTCCGCCCTTACAGAGGTTCGCACCTCTCCAACCGGACATGCTCCCAACCTATCGCTCGATCTTTTTGCTATTTCCAATCTTTCGAACGGTCTGTTCACTTCTCTCAATCCTTCGTCCACTCTTGCCTCGAATACCGATGCCGCACCTAGTCTTGCTTCCATCCTCAACGAGGCTACCGGAAAAACCGGGAAGAAAAGCGGTAAGTCAACTAAAGAAACGCCCCCAGCGCCAACTCCGACACCACGGCCGCAGCCACAACCGCTGTCTGAGCGCATCACAGACTACCAGATTCAGGTCAAGCTTGATGGTAAAATGCTGATCGGCACAGAAACAGTAACCTGGAAAAACCCCGGAAAGAAGACCGTATCGGATATGTATCTTCATCTGTATCCCAACGCCTTCCTCTCGGACAAAACCACTTTCATGAAAGAGTCCGGCGGCATGTTGCGCGAGGACAGGGCAACAGAGGCGAGCCAAGGATACATGCGTCTGGAATCGCTGAAGACGGAGGACGGAACGAGTTTGCTGCCGCGCGTGCACTTTGTACAGCCGGATGACGGCAACAAAGACGACTTCACGTTGGCTAAGTTCAAGCTACCGGAGCCGGTCGCTCCCGGCGGAGAGATTACATTGCAAATCGGCTTCAGTGTCAGCATGCCGGAGGTATTTGCGCGCATGGGCTATTCCGGCAAGTTCGTCATGGCCGGACAATGGTTCCCGAAAATCGCCGCCTACAACACCGCCTCCAGCTCCCGCCCTGAGGGCTGGAATATCCATCAATATCATGGCAATTCCGAATTCTATAGCGATTTTGGCCTCTACACCGTCAAAGTCGAGGTACCTGAAGGTTATAAAGTAGCTGCGACCGGCGTGCAGGTCAAGCCTGCCGAGCCATCCAACGGAGGACAGCTCTATACCTTCTATGCTGAAGATGTGCATGACTTCGCTTGGTCGGCTTCTCCCAACTTTATCGTCAGTGAGGAAGCATTCTCGGCTCCCGGCGTTCCAGGAGTGCGAATCAAGCTCTATCTCGATCCGCTCCAAAAACCGCTTGCCGATCGCTACATGCATGCCGCCAAATCAGCTCTGGCGAAGTATTCCCAGTGGTATGGAACCTATCCATATAGCAGCCTCTCCATCGTTGTTCCACCGGCTGGAGCCGGAGGAGCCGGCGGCATGGAATATCCGACCCTAGTAACTGCCTTTGCCGCAGATACGGACAATCCCGGATACAGCTTGGAGCGCGCGGTCGTCCATGAAATCGGCCATCAATATTGGTATGGCATGGTTGCCTCCAATGAATTCGAGGAAGCTTGGCTGGACGAAGGCTTCACCTCCTATTCCGAAGACAAAATCATGGAGAGCGTGTACGGCGTTGAGCCACGCACCGCTCTGGAGGCAAGCTATGTGACCGATCCAGCTCCGCTCAAGCTGCCCTCATGGTCGTACGGCTCGCACGGCCGCTACGCCGACAATGTTTACAGCCGAGCGAAGCTCGTGCTGACTGGCATCGAGAACCGCACCGGACCAACGGTGATGAACAAGATTTTGCGGACCTATTTTAACAAGTACAAATTCAAGCATCCAACAACGGCCGACTTCAAGCGAGTTGTGGAGCAGGTAACCAAAGACAAATGGGATGATTACTTCAGCCAGTTCATATATGGCGGTCAGATGGCCGATTACGCGGTAGACTCGATTCGGATCTCCTCTTCCAAGGGACCTTCCGGCAAACGTGCCTACGAATCCCATGTTGTTATCCGCCGCATGGACGGTGTGTACGGGCCTGTGCCGGTCACTTTCCGCTTCGCCGATGGCCGAACGGTGCAGCGAACCTGGGACGGCGTAGAGGACAACGTCCTCTACAAGCTGGGCTCCTCCTCCCCACTGCTGTGGGCGGCGGTTGATCCAGAGCGTACCAACGCACTTGATAACCGGCAAATCAACAACTATTTAAGGGCCGAAGCACCCGCAGATCAAAGGGTGCGGATCAGTCTTGGCATCGTCAAAGTACTGGAATGGATTGCAGGAGCGTTCGCCTGGTAGGGCGGCGAAGAGAGGGGTGACTCATCCGTGTCCACATTTCTTAAGCAAGGCTGGGGACTGACCGTCAAACATTTGCCTATCGCGGCCTTCCTATTCCTGTACCGCCTGCTATGGGGCTTTTTCCTCTATCGCTGCATTGATGCGATCGTGCGTCCACTCCTGCAGCGCTACCCTGGAGCGGACGGCCCTACCTTGGGTGGTGATGCCATCTTTTGGGCCGAATCACAGTTCCGTCTGATGAAAACGGGGCTCGCCGACCCGTATCTATGGCTACTCGGCAGCTTGTTGCTTGCTCGCCTGCTTCTAACACCACTGATGAACGCCGGCCTCTATTACTCCATTCAACAAGTCGCAGAAGCCGGTGGCCAAGGAAGCACTAAGTTTCTAGAGGGCATCCGCAAAAAGTGGAAACCGGTCCTTCTGCTGTATGGGGTAGAACTACTGTTGGCGCTGGCGCCGACCTGGTGGCTTGCCAAGCAAGCCATCGAGCGCTTCCAGCATTACTCCTCGCTGCCTGAGATGGCTGCTGCCGCACTACCATGGCTCGGTGGCTGGCTGCTCTGGATCGGCCTGCTTCACCTGGTGACGCTGGGCCTGCAATTCGGTGCGGTATCCGGAATGGGTACCGGAGCAAGCATGAAAATGGCGATGAATCGCCTGCTGCCGCTGGTCGGTATCAGCCTTGTCCTTCTACTGTTATCCGCAGCCGTTTCGGCAGGTGTTAGTTCGGGGGCATTGGCTTTAGGAGGATTGGCTGCGCTCATTATTCAGCAATCCTATCAATTTGTGCGCACGCTGATAGACATGTGGATTCTATGCTCCCAGTTCAGCTGTTGGTCAAACAAGCGTTGATCCGACCAACGTCAGCTTAGTTGACAAATGTTTATCACCATCGTACAATTGTGTAAATTCTCTGACAATTTTGTCTTGTTTTCTTTGCTCGACAACGGTTTATATAACGTTCAGACAGATACAGCTCCGAGCAAGATCACCTCTACAAGATCTTCATTCGCAGCTAACCTTACTCTTACATTCATGTGCGTTAATAAGGATAGATCAAGCTGATAACAGGGCATACTAGCACGAGAGTTAATATTTAGATAGAGAGGAAAGAACCGTTATGACCGAACAGACTCATACCTATTACGAGCGGCTACATCAAACGATTGGCGAGCTGCTGAGCCGTGCTGGCGCTTATCGCAACACGGAAGAGCTGCAGACGCTGCAAAGCGAGCATGCCAGATTGAACCCTGAAGCCGGAGAGCTTCAAGAGGAAGCGCTAATGTCGCTTATGGGCATGCGCACCAAGCTGGTGACGATGATGGAGAACGCGCTTTACACTATTTAAGTACAAGCTGCGGCCCATCAACCTCAATACTAGTTCACCAATAGCAGAAAAGCGCCCGCTGCGGCGCTTTTTTTTCATTTTAGGCGCAGCCTGACCTTGAAGGGACTGCCTCTATTTCCTATTTAAATCATGAGAATTATGAGAAAACGCAAATTTTGGGAGGAGTATAAGTTAAAATGAAGAAAATCTTGCTTCACGAAAGTTCAAATAATGCCGAATGCCGAATTCCATCGAACATGGAAACGGGGGAACCATTTCTGGGTGAATTGATTTTGGGCATCATGCCGCAGACAGCGGATGCCGGATAAATCATAGGGAACCTTCAACCGAACCCCACAGCTAACCTCGTAGGCTCTGGAAGGAGCACATCGTTTGAAAAAGCAAGCTGTCAGCATCGCTCTCGGATTCACCCTGCTATTCTCAGCAGGCTCGCAAGGCGCGTCAGCCGGCTCCACAATGGACGGCGTTATCGACGGCGTGATCGGTACCCCTTATAAGGCAGCCGGAACAACGACCAAAGGCTTCGACTGCTCGGGCTTTACGTCTTACGTATTCAAGCAATTCAAAATCAAGCTTCCCCACTCTTCCTCCTCCCAGTCAGCCATGGGCAAAAAAGTGGCCAAGGGTGACTTGCAACCGGGAGATCTCGTATTTTTCAATACGAGTGGTAGAGGTGTGTCCCATGTTGGGGTTTATGTAGGAGACGGCCAGTTCGCCCACTCCTCCAGCAGCAAGGGAGTCATTATCAGCGAGCTCAGCGAGTCCTACTACGCCAAACGTTATCTGTCCGCTCGACGGATCATGGACGACAAGACTTTCGAGAAATTCGCTGACGATGCCGTAGACCAGCAAGATGGCGGTCCGGACGTCGACTAGCAATATTTTGGCGCGCTATGCACCAAGCCTGCAAGCCGTAAGAAACCTCCTGCCGGAGCGTTTCCTGCGGTTTGTTTGTTTTTTTGGGCAGAGTAATGTCTCTCAGGCATGGACGGGTTCACAGGAATGGATAGCTTTTACTGAAGCCAATAGGCTTCCCCACTCGTAGTAAAGGGATGGAATTCACCATAGAAAAGCTAAAAGGAGATAAAAGATGGGAATGCCACAACCGGCGCGAAGGACGCGTCCCGCTTCAGCCGCCACAACCACTGTGCGGGCGAAGGCCCGCCGAAAGCAGCGGAGACTGGGCTGGTTCATACTTGTTCTCGGATTCATTGCGACGGCAGGCGCGCTGATCAAGCTTGAGCTGCCCCGTGTTTTTGATAAAGCCATACCGCAAGGCCTTTACCGGGAAGTACCGGCGGTGTCCGCCCTTCATCCCGAGGTATCTACGGCCGCTAAGGAGCTAACTCGAAAAGCCAAGGCAGCAGGCATCACGGTTGTTTACACCGACGACTTCCGCAGCTCGGAGGCGCAGGACAAGCTTTACGAGAAAGGGCGCAGCCAAGGCGGCTCTGTCGTCACGCATGCCAAAGGCGGCGAATCTTACCACAACTACGGGCTGGCGATAGATTTTGCCCTGAAGGACAAACGCGGGGAAATCATCTGGGACATGGAATATGACGGCAACCGAAACGGCAAGGCTGACTGGCTGGAAGTCGCCTCGCTCGGCAAAGGACTAGGCTTCACTTGGGGTGGTGACTGGCCGGACTTCAAGGACAACCCGCATTTGCAGATGGACTTCGGCTACTCGATCTGGGAACTGCAAAAAGGCAATCGCCCACCTGGCTCCCTGCTCGCAGACGGGACAACAGCCGGGGGCAAGTAGATTTACCAATTCTTCATGCAATTTTATTATTCGTCGCATACTACCCTCTTAAGATAACGATGAACAGTCACTCATACTCGTTATCCTGGGAGGGTTTTTCAGAATGAAGAGACAGACTAGGACAGGCAAAATTCTGCTCGGCGCTATGCTGGCAGCAACGACAGCCATTGGCGGCACAGGGCTGACAGAGCTCGGTACAAGACCGGCAGCGGCAGCCCAAGCGTCGACGGAAAAAGGGGATGCCGCCGCGATCTACATTGCGCCGATCCACAATGCCAAGTTCCTGGCAGCCGCTAAGTTCGACTTCCGCGTGGAACTGAACAACTGGACTGGTAAAGCGTCCGACGTCAGCATCCTTATTAACGGCAAGAGCCCGGAAGCTGTCTTTGGCAAAAAGCTTGAAGCAACCTCCACCGATAAAAGCCGCGAATTCACTATTCGCGACGTCGCCTTTGCCAAGGCGGGCAGCTATACAGTCAGCGTGAAGGCGGGCAGCCTGAGCCGTACCGTTTCCTACCAAGTCGTGAACAGCACCGAGACGGGCAAAAAGGCTAAAAACGTCATCATGTTCATCGGTGACGGCATGGGTGTTTCCAGCGTTACGATCGCCCGCGCAATGTCCAAGGGTCTTACAGAAGGCAAGTACAATGGCTTGCTTGAAATGGACAAGCTGGAGCAGCGCGCCTATGTGACGACCTCCGGCATGGACTCCATCGTCACGGACTCCGCTAACAGCGCCAGCGCCTATATGACCGGCCACAAATCGGCCGTTAACGCACTCGGTGTTTATCCGGATAATACCGAAAGCTCGCTCGACGATCCAAAAGTCGAAACGATTGCCGAAATGCTGAAGCGCTCGCGCGGCATGTCGGTCGGCATTGTGACGACCTCTGAGCTGCAAGACGCCACGCCGGCATCGCTCGTATCCCATACTCGCCGCAGAGCGGACAAGCCTGAAATCTCCGAAATGCTGCTGAAGCTGCAGCCGGAAGTAGTTCTCGGTGGCGGCTCTGCTTATTTCCTGCCGAAGTCCACGGCTGGCAGCAAACGCGTTGATGAGAAAAATATTGTCGACGGCTTCAAAAAGGCTGGTTACAGCTATGTAGAAAATGCAGCCGGACTAAAAACGGTCGGCAAGCCGGACAAATTGCTCGGACTGTTCCAAAGCAGCGATATGAACGTGTATTACGACCGTTCTACGAACAATACGGCGGCTTTGAAATCTTTTACGGATCAACCTACGCTGTGGGACATGACGAGCAAAGCCATCGAGGTGCTGAGCAAAAACGAGAACGGCTTCTTCCTGATGGTTGAAGGCGCCAGCATCGACAAGCAGCTGCATACGATGGACTGGGAGCGCTCCGCTTACGATACGATTGAAATGGACAAGGCGATCGGCCTCGCTCGTGCGTTCGCGGATAAGAGCGGCGACACGCTCGTCGTTGCTACCGCCGACCACTCCCATACGGCAAGTATTGCCGGCACCTACAAAAAGACCGAGACGGAAACGGGCCGTGATGCCTTGCGCACGTACGATGCCTCCAGCTTCCCGAGCTACACCGATGCCAATAAAGACGGCTTCCCCGACTCCCCGGATGTCGATCGCAAGCTGGCTGTAACTTTCGGCGCGACTCCGGACTACTATGAGGACTATATTTTCAACTCTGTGCCAGTGCCTCCTGCTATCAAAGAAGGGGATAACTACGTCGCCAACCCGGCCACGCTCGCTGATCCCGATGCCCCTGACAAGGAGAAGTATCATCATACGGGCACGTTGCCTCATGATGAGTCGACCGAGGTGCATTCCGCCGATGATGTACCCCTGATGGCTCATGGCCCAGGCGCGAGCTTTTTCACCGGCACTATGGACAACACCGAGGTGTTCTACGCCATGGCAAATGCCATCGGACTACGTCTGGACGGCTCCAAGCCTGCAGCTGGCTCCTGGATCGTGCTGGATGACTTCTTGAGCCTTGTCGGCGGCAGCACTACCTACGACTCCAAGAAGAACGTCACCTTCATCAAAGCCGGCGGCAGCATGATCACGCTGTACCACAGCCAAGGCGTCGCCAAGAAAAACAACAAACCTGTCGCTTTGAAATTCAAACAAGAAAACGGCAAGCTGATCGTCACTAGCGAATCTTTGCTGGCAGCTCTCGGCAAGTAGGCTAGCGGCTGTTGCTCGGGGGACGTTACTCGGGAGACTGTATATCTGATGGCAGTGGCTA
Source organism: Paenibacillaceae bacterium GAS479 (assembly GCA_900105225.1). Lineage (NCBI taxonomy): Bacteria > Bacillati > Bacillota > Bacilli > Caryophanales > Paenibacillaceae > Paenibacillaceae bacterium GAS479. The sequence goes on from LT629764.1 coordinate 2,273,059, forward strand.
CGGTGAGATTAGCAATGGCGACAAGAGGTATGTCGGCTGCTGCGTCTACGACGTTGGATACAGCGCCTCATACTAATAACAAAAAAGACAGAAGGAAGCTGAGCCGAACTCAGCTTCCTTCTGTCTTTTTGTGAAAGTGAAAGTTCTATCGCATCGCTTCAACACTAGCAAAACTCAGAGCACCTCAGCTTGTCCATGCACATACTAGCGAAACTGAGAGAGCTTATTCCCCCTCAAAACAGGCTAAGAACTATCTAACGAATAGCATGAATGTCCGCCCTTCGCTGACAGCCCCGTCCTCCCATGCTACACTGGACAAACAAGCAAGACATCAGGGGGAGAATGGATTTGAAGCTGGTATCATGGAACGTCAACGGCTTGCGGGCCTGTGTCAAAAAAGGATTCGCCGACTACTTCGAGGCGATGGATGCCGATGTGTTCTGCGTACAGGAAACAAAACTGCAGGAAGGCCAGATTGAGCTCCAGCATGGCGAGGACTATCATCTGTTCTGGAACTATGCGGCACGTAAAGGCTACTCCGGCACAGCGGTATGGACTCGCAAACAGCCGCTTTCCGTGCGTTATGGGCTGGAGGACGATTTTGAAGAGGAAGGCCGAATTCTTACGCTGGAGTTCGAGGGCTGTTACCTGATCAACGTGTATACGCCCAACTCTCGGCGCGATCTGTCCCGCCTCCCCTATCGGCTGGAATGGGAAGCTCGCATGCTGGACTATTTGCGGAAGTTGGATGCCGTTAAGCCGGTTATTATGTGCGGTGATCTCAACGTAGCTCATCAGGAAATCGATCTCAAAAACGCACGCTCCAACCGTGGAAACTCCGGTTTTACGGAAGAGGAACGCGGCTGCATGAGCACCTTGCTGGAATCAGGCTTCACCGACACATTCCGCTACCTGCATCCGGATCGGACCGACGCTTATTCCTGGTGGTCGTTCATGCCGAAGGTGCGGGAGCGAAATATCGGCTGGCGCATCGACTACTTCCTTGTCTCCGACAGGCTACGGCCGCTTGTGACCGTCGCCGAGATCGACAGCGCGACGCTTGGCAGCGACCATTGTCCCGTTATACTGGAGCTGGCAGATGAGCCGCGAGCATAAACAACTTACACAGCTGAACTGAAGCAAACACAAAAATAGGAGGCTCCCCCATTCGGCAGCAACGCCGGACGGGGGAGTCTCCTATTCGTTCACCAACTCCGATTGGCAGTGGCAAGCCAGTTCTCACAACAAGTTCGCCACTCGGCAACGGCAAGCCTGCTCTTACAACCGTTCGCCACTCAATCCGGCAACGGCAAGCCTGCTCTTATTGCTGTTCACCTTCCGGCAAAGCAGCATCAACCTCGCCCGAATCCGTTTCAGTGTCTGCTGCACCCTCCGGTTGAGCTTTGGCGGAAGCTTCAGGCTGCTCGCCATCAGGCTTCCGTTCCGGCCGCGGTGGGCGGGGCTTAATCGGCTTCTCCACCTCAACGTCGTAGTAGGCCTTGAGCTCCGCGGCTTTTTTGACATTGTCCATGTCTACCTTGGCCTTGGCCAGCTTCTCCGCGACAATGTCCCAGGTCGGCTGAACCTTTTGCACCACCAAACCTCGAAGCGCGTTTTTGACCATACGCCGTTCCTTGGCGTTGGAGTACATATCTTTATATCGGCGCGCATCCGTCTCCGGCTGGATATCAGGGAACACGCTGCGGAAAATTTCCGCGGTCATCCGCGCATCATCCAGTGCCCGGTGTGCCGTGCCCTGAGCGGGTATACCAAGCTCCTCCAGCGCCTTTTCGACGCTGACGTCGTTGGTCAGCCCGCGGGTACGCAGATAAATTTTGAGCAAATCATAATAGTCGGACTGTAACCAGTAAGCGTCATCCATTCGGTGCATTCGGGTATCAAGCACGATGCGCTTCATATCCTCCCCGCCCCAGGTGACAAAGGTGCATGCCTCGCTACGGTCCAGCCACTCACGGAAAGCGCGGAATACGGGTACGCAGCCCTTGGCCACATCGATATCCTCCTGCGCAATGCCGGTTTTCTCGCGGATGAAGCTATTTAGCTTAGAAAAGTATACGGGCTTGATGAGAGAAGAAAACTCGTCAACCTGCTGCAGGCTCTCATTCAACCGCACCGCGCCGATCTCGATAACCTCCATCGGTTTGTCGCTGGCGAATTTTCTCCCATTGAATTCAATATCGAGAATGATGTAATCCATCGTAGACCTCCATAACTTAGGTCTATCCATCATACACGAAGTAGGAGAGGGAAAGACAGCCGAGCAGAACCTGCATCAGCCGAATGGCAAATTAGGCAAGCTCTAATCTATATCGAAAATGAACCGGAGTCCTTGCCCTCGAGGGCTAGCCGGCAGCTCCCCGGCTTCCTCTCCTCCCCCAACGGGGCTTCGTATCCAGTATGATGTCCACTCCCTGCATGGGGTTGACACACATATGGTCAAAATAGATCGGGCATTGTATCTGCCTTCGTTCAGGAAACCTTGTTGGCTACCGTCTGCTCCACGATCAGCTGCGGACAACGCTCGCAGAGCTCTCCCATGAATCGTTCCTCTTGAAGCGGCACAACTTGATAGCTGTCGTACCGCCCGGCAGTTAACTCAATATGATGAGTAGCAAACAGACTGAATAGCACCGAGCGTACACGCCGGGCACGGGTGAGCTTGCGGTACGGGATTCGCTTCACAATCGGGCCCGCTCGAAACACGAGATGCTCATCTCCAAGCACATAGGAGGTTGCCGTCCAGATCCAGATGAGCAACCCCGCCGTTATCAGGATGATTATTGCAACAAACTTCTGGACCAGCCCACCTCCCTCACTATCAATGAGCCCGATTACACCGGCAAACATCAAGAAGCCGATTACGGTCCAAGTGACGCAAGCTGGCCGCAGCTCTCTTTTTGGCACAAATTTCATTCCCTAACTCAAACGCTCCTTTTCCGTTAAATTTTTCCATAAACACAACAATAGATTTTACCATATCGAATGCCGTATCGGCTCCTTATTTTCAAAAACTTTATCAAAACCACTTGATAACAATAATCATTATTGAGTATAGTATAGAAAGCGAAACAAAAAGACAGCCGCTGGCACGGCTGCCTGAACTAATGATGAAACATTAAGCTTTGATTTCAAAGGTTTTGCAGTCGGTTTCTTCCGAGTTGCTCGCTTGTCCACGATTGCTTGTCACATAGATGGAAGAAGCGTTGCATTTGTTGCCGGAAGCCCAGTTTTTGCAGCTATCCACTTCGCATAATACATCTTTAGCCATAAGTTTCACCTCCTAAGCCGTAGTTACGACAGCGGCCTGACACGTGAAGCACATTCAAGCTCGTCCGGAATTTGCAGATTCCGACGGGCTATTTCTTGTTTTAGCGTGTTAGACCTTTTCCTATCATAATCCATATTAAGCCTATTAGCAATTGCCCACCAGTAAAAAGAGACCTCAAAAGGAGTGAACCGCGTCATTTCTGCAATGACTACGGGACACTCCAAGTTAGCAGTTGTCTCTAGCGGATAGCTTCGGCGGACTGGCCCAGCCTGCTCACTACCTGTGATGCAATGAGGATGAGTGTTAATGAATTACCAGCCAAAGTCCATCGTTTTCCCTGTCTCAACAAACGTCTTGGCACTGCTCAAAATAATCGGCCAGCTCCCGCGCGCGTTGTCGTAAGACGGATGGTTGTCCGGCCAGCGGTCGTTGACAAGCGTCAGCTTCGTTGTGCTGCCGACTGGCTCCAGCGTCAATGTAACTCTCGTTTCCAATTCGGCATGATTGTCCCGATAAGAGGGGCCAGGATGCTCCATGTAGCTCATGCGGACATTTTCCTCAACTTCCAAAAGCGTCCCGTACACATGTACGGTATGATCTCCATCATTGCCCGGGCCTACATATTTGAACTCCGAGCCCGGCTTAAGATCCGTTTCCAGTACGGTCCCGAAAAAAATCGCGCGCGTACCTTCAGGTTCCACAAAAGCCCGCCAAACTTCATTTGGGGAAGCATTGATATAAATCATGTAGCTCAGCTCATCCATCCCTGTCACCTCTTCGCAAAAATGGTTGATTCCTTTTTAGCTTAGCATGAGCAGTCATTAGCGGGATTGGATAAATGCGACAAGCAAACATTCTTTAGGCTGCCGGTCAAGCCGATTCCTGCCGAATGCCAGAAGCAGAAGCATGGGAGGGCTTATTGCGATAATGAGCCGGATTAGCCAGCGGCAGTGTTACGGTAACGACCGCACCGCTTCCGCTGCCATTGCTGGCGGCAACTGCGCCGCCGCTTCGTTCCACGATTGCGCGCGAGATAGCGAGCCCAAGTCCCGTATCGCCGCCCTTTCCTTTGACAAAACGCTGGAATAAATTCGAGAGCATTCCTTCCGGGAAACCTGCACCATCGTCCTGGACTCGTACGGTGAGCGTCTCTTTGCTAAATGCGGCCTCCACTGTGATGACCGAATTTGCGTGACGAGAAGCATTGGACATCAGGTTAAGGAACGCCTGAAGCAGCTTGTCCCGGTCAGCAGCAACCAAATGACGCTTCGGCTCGGCCTCGGGCCATTTTATCTCCATTCGGAGATTTCGCTTCGCGAGCAATGGGTTTACCCGCTCTGCTGTATCATCAACTAGCTCTCGAACGTCCACATTCGACACTTGAAAAATATCTTCCTCGCTCTCCAGCTTGGCCAGCAGCGTCATCTCCGTCACAATACGGGTAAGCCTTCCGGCTTCGCTGAGGATAATCCCCAGTCCCTTCTGAGAACTTTCCCCTTGGAAGACTCCATCCCGAATCCCTTCCGCATAACCGGCAATGGACATTAGAGGCGTCTTGAGCTCATGAGAAGCATTTTGGAAAAATTGCTTTTGTGCGCGGTTGTGTCGATCCAGCTCCCCCGCCAGCTCATGAACCGTGCGCGCTACAGCGCCGATCTCTCCCCCAGCCTTCACCAAAGCAACCTCACCGAAACGCCGTTCGCGAACTTTTTTCAGCTCGCCGCGAAGCCTTACGAGAGGGCTGATGAGCTTTCGGGTAAGCAGCAAACTCAGCAGGAAAGCAACTAGGCCACCGGCTATAAGCACGAGCAGCAGACGTCCCATCAGCGCTTGTTCAACTTCTTTAATCTGGCTGAATGGCGTAACGAGCGCCAGATTGCCCTGAGGTACTTTAATCACATCAGTCAGATAACGATCTGAACTGCCGAAGGCATTAGCGAAGCGGCTTTGATTCGAAGCAGCTTCAGCTATAGGGGCGTTCGATCCCACTACGCCCTCTGGCAGCCCGGAAGCCCAGCTGCTCTCTCGCAGGATTTTCCCTGATTCATCAACGAGATATACCTCCATACCCGAATAGGCGTCAAAAATTTGGGAGGAATCAGCGGGCAGCTCATCTATTTTAGTAGCAGCCCCTTCGGTCTCAGTTCGTGGAAGGGGAGTATCTTGATTCTCTTTACTATTGGAAGGCTCAGGATTCTGCGCATTCACACCAGTTCCGGAAGCCTCCAGCTTCGCTGCCAAAGCTGTGCTGACGGAGCGCATTTCTTGCTTTTGAGTCGTAACCAGGTAGTCCATCAATACAAAGTGAATCAGGATGGCCGCAAATCCCAAGACGAACACGAGCAGCAGACCGAACGCCAGGTTAACCTGATGCTGTAGCTTCATTCTCCTTCTCCTCCTTCTTCTAAGCGCAACCGATACCCGTGACCCCAGACCGCTTCCAGCGGCAATTCGACACACTTTTTCCGCAGTCTTTTGATTAGATGGTCCACAGCCCGATCACTGCCGAAATAATCATCTCCCCAAATCATTACAAGCAGCTCTTCCCTATTAAAGGCCCGGTTGGGATGCCGTGCGAATACATGCAGCAGCTCGAATTCCTTGAACGTCAGCTCAAGCTCGTGATCCTCCCAGAAAGCGCGGCGTTCCTCCGGTAAAATCCGTAAGCTGCCGAGCACGAGTCCTTCTTCTGAATTTGATTGTTGCTGTGGGGCGAGACGGCTTCGGTACCAGCGCTGAATCTGGCGTTTCACACGAGCGACAAGCTCGCGGGGACTGAACGGCTTGACGAGATAATCATCGCTGCCGAGCTCAAGTCCTAATATTTTGTCCACTTCGCTGTCCTTTGCGGAAATCATAATAATCGGAACCTCAGCCTCATCGCGAATCCGTCGGCACAGCTCATAACCATCCATGCCTGGCAGCATAATATCCAACACCCACAAATCCGGCGGATTGCTGCGGTAAAGGGTCCATGCTTCCTCGGCGGAAGCAAGCCCGATTGTATGGTAGCTTTCCTTATTCAAATAAGCTTCGACCAGATGACGGATATTCTCGTCGTCATCCACGACTGCGACCGTAATACCCTGCATAGTTCGAGCCTCCTGTTTCGAAATCAACTAAGACCATTATAACAAGCTTGCTCCTTCCAATAGCTTGTGCCATCGTTTTTCCACAAATACACCAATGGCTTGCCACAGTTCGGGCGTAGTATGAATCTTGCAACACACACTACACGAACAGGAGCTGTTACCTATGAAAAGAAACTACATCGCAAGCAAAGTTGCTGTCGCCTCCCTGATGTTCGCCGCTATTGCCAGCCCACTGGTCGCGAACGCTGCCGTTAATCCGCTTAGCGACAGCATTGCTGCTGCCGTCATTAGCGATGAGAACACGAAGGCCAATGGGGCCAAGGATGAGATATCGAACGCTAAGAGTACTGGAATCAAGGATGAGAGCTCGAAACACAAGGGAACTGAAATCAAGAAAAAGCAGCCGACGACTGCCACCATCTCTGTAAAAGCAACCCTCCAAAGAGATCCGCTGGAGCTCGCCAAAAAATATGCGCCTAATACCGTAGGAGAATGGAAGAAAACGCTGGGTGATCTTGAACAGCTTGTCCAGGTCGATAAAGACTCAGCGTGGATAAAAGTAGACCGGGATACTAAAGCTAAACCATCCGGTGATCACAAGAAAGCTCTTGTGGACAAGCCAGCTCTAGAAGGAAAAACAACGTCTAAGATTATCGATACAGCCGATGGGGAAATGAAGTATATTCCAGCCACAAAGTTGATTAGCGGAGTGTCAAAAGCCGAGGAAGCTTTGAATGCTGCCGTTAAGGCCGGCGATAAAGCCGAAATTGAGGACTGTCTGGGCAACCTGCTGGACGCCTACCAGGTGGCGCTGAGCGAGAATGATCCTGCTAATAAATAGTTGAGTCACAATTGAAAATAAACAAAGCGACTGCTCCCCGGTAAAATACCGTGGGGCAATCGCTATATAATGAGTCGTTATTACGGTCTACATGAAATGGAGGACGGGGCCATTGGGTTTTGTCCGCCGTCAGTTGCCGGCAGCCAGCTCTCGGGCTTGGCTCGTAAGCCATTCCAGCAAGCCCGGTAAGTTGATGTTCTCCTGGACGATACCTACGATAGCTACGACAATCGCAGTACTGATCAATGCCACTAATTTTCTTTCTACTCTTCGTTTAACCTTGCGAATCATCAGAAATCCGACTCCCCTTAAATTTGTGTCCGATTGCCTATGCCGGAGAAATGGTATTACGAGATGTTAATGGGGAGCTAGTGGAAGCTCCGCTTCCAGCGTTCCTTGTCCTTGCATAGCAAATTCCAGCACAACCGTCGTACCCTGCCCTGGCTCGCTTATGAAGCGTAGCCGTCCGCCATGCGAGTCCATGATCCGCTTGACGATGGCAAGACCGAGGCCGCTGCCCCCTTTTTTGCTCGTACGGAAAGGCTCGCCGATTCTTGCTATTTGGACGGAGGTCATGCCTACTCCCGTATCGATGATTTCTATGCGCTGCCAGCCCGCTTCCTCTGCAAGCCGGACTGTGATCTGACCGCCTTCCGACATGGCGTCGGTCGCATTTCGGAGCACATTAAGCAGCACCTGCTTAATCTGATTGCGGTCGCAGAGCACCTGCCCGTACGTTTCGTACTTCCGATGCAATGCAATTCCGTCCAAGCGGCACTGGAACTCCACAACTTGAAGGGTCTCCTCCACCAGTTTGCTTGTCTCCTCTAACTGCAGGGCGGGAGGCTGTTTTTTGCCCAATCCCATGAAATCTCCGACAATCAGATTGATACGGTCCAGCTCGTCCATGATGAGCTCGTAATGCTCTTTTTTGATCCGAGCGGAAGTAAATTGCAGCATGCCTCGAATAACCGTCAATGGATTGCGGATCTCATGAGCGATGCTGACAGCGAGCTGTCCAGCAAAAACAAGCTTCTCCGCTCCTTGCAGCATCTCATAGGCTTGTCTGGCGGCAGTCATATCTCGCAACATCGCTACCGCGAACAGCATGCCGCCATCTTCATCCGTAACGGGCAACAAATCAAGCAGGTAATGGCGCTGCCCTTCCGCTCGCTCCGCCGTCATCTCTAGCCCAAGCACGGGATCGCCCCCTCCCTCCAGCATCACTTTTAAGGAAGGGCCGATCAATGGGAGCTTATCGCACGGTTCGCCTTCGACAGCCTTCTCTAGCTGTAGCAGCTCCAGAACCGGCTCGTTCATCAACACAATGCTGCCTTCCGGGTCCACTAGCACAACTCCGTAATACGGGGTTTGCAGGAGCGCCTGGGTCAGAATCCGTTGCCTGCTGTTTCGCTGTCTCAGCTCCAATTCTCTCTCCATCGATCCAGTCATGGAACGCAGGAGCGCCATCAACTGCGGATGAGAGTTCTCCGCCATCATCATAAAACTAACCGCCGCCCACGGCTTCGTATCCTCCCGGCTTAGGAATAGCGGGGAAGTATAACAGGCGCTGCCTTGCAGAGCGAGATGATAATGGTCCTCGGCAATGAGATTCACCGGCTTGCCGATGCTCAAGCACAGGGAAATGGCATTAGGCCCTACTGCCTCTGAAAAACGTACACCTGGGACGATGCCGAGTTGCTCAAGTATACCCTCCATTGATTTATTACCAAAAAAGCCCAGGATATAGCCCTCAGCATCATTGATAGCGACCAGCATGGGATTATCCGGCAAGAAGGAAAGAAATTCATCCGTAAAGGAACGGCATACACCCATCAGCTCCGCATAACGCTTCAGATGGCTGCTTAGCTGCTCCGGGGTATACCGCTCATTAAATTCAGGCATGGAGGAGGGATCCATGCCGGATTCACGGCATAAGCGCTTCCAATCCTCGATACGCGACTCTGTCATAAAAGTTCTCCTGTGCCTTTCTAAAAGCGTTCTCCGTTGTATTGAGATAAGGATACCACATTTTACCTATCTTTTTGAGAATTAATTATGCTCGTTCATTGTGCAAATGTGATACGAATGGAATGTAAATGGGATGCCAATGGGATGCAAAATAAAGGAACCGTTTCGCAATAAGGTCGCGGATTGGTGCCCAATGGAAGAAAAAAAGCCCTGAGCAGGGCGCGATTAGTAATTGTATCGGGAGCTATTGTCTCCATCTCTTGTTCAAAGGTATCCCGCTTGGACATCCTTCTAACCGTTCCATCCCATACGATCTCAGTCGCTTGTCCAGTTATGGGAGTGCGAGTTTGCCGAGCAGAGCAGGACGGGAAGCTCCCGTCACCTTCGGTAAATTGTTCGGAATGCCCAGTAGAAAATGGTACCCCAACAAAGCAAATAGCACCGCCTCTTTGGCATCGCTGTCTAGTCCGATCTCCCCTGAGCTGAGGACCCGCAGCTCGGGCAACAGCTCAGCTAGCTGACGGAGCAGCGTTCGGTTATGCGCCCCTCCGCCGCTGACGATAATCTCATCGATGCGGCACTGAGGCATCACGAGACGGCGGCAGGCATCCGCGATGGACCGCGCCGTAAGCGCGGTCGCCGTCGCTATTGTGTCCGCGTCCGACAAACCAAGCTCCTCAGCGCGCTTCAGAAGTGATTCCGCGTATGCCGCGCCAAACAGCTCGCGGCCAGTCGACTTGGGCGGCGGCTGAAGGAAATAAGGATGCTGGAGCAACTCTGCCAGCAAGCGACTGTCCGGCGTTCCAAGCGCAGCAAGCTCTCCGCCTTCATCGAAGCGGAGTTTGCCTCCCGACAATCGCTGCACAACGCGGTCAATGACCATGTTACCGGGACCAGTGTCGAAGCCGAACACATCATCCGGGCCCGCTCCGGCAGGCAGCACGGTACAGTTGCCGATGCCTCCGATGTTTTGCAGCAGCCGTCCACGCTCTGGATGACGCAGCAGCACAAGGTCGCCATAGGGTACAAGTGGAGCTCCCTGGCCTCCAACAGCCAGATCGGCGGGACGGAAATCACCAACCGTCGGTCTACCTGTGCGCGCCGCAATAAACGCCAGGTCGCCAAGTTGAAGCGTAGAAGGAGCAAGGTAAGGCGCGCCTGCTGGTGCCTCCGGCATATGCCAGATGGTCTGTCCATGTGAGCTGACAAAATCTATCTCATTCATCGTTAAGCCAGCCTCCCTTACGGCGTCCAATACCGCATCCGCAAAGCGCTCGCCCAGCCAGGCGTTCATGCCGCAAATCGTTTGCACATCGGACTGCGCCGGATCGCAAAGTCGGCGCAACGCTTCCTGAAGCGGCTCCTCATACGGCCGCGTGTGGAAGTGTAGAAGCTTGGCGGTCGTGTCCAGCCCCTCGCCTTCGAGTCGGACGACTGCGGCGTCCACTCCGTCCAGCGAGGTGCCGGACATAAGTCCGACCGCCAGTGCGTAACCCCTGCGGGGCCGCCAGCTTAACATGGCGGCTCCTCGCCGTCGTGCAGCGACGGCGCCGCCGCAGACGCCGCGGGCATTGCCGGCGGCGCGAGTTGGGACGCACCGCCAAGCGTGAACGCGGCGGTGCTTGAAGCGGCAGAGCTGGGCGCTGCCGCCAGCTCTCGCTGCGCGAGCAGCACCGCGCCGTAGGCGGCGTCGCGGTGAGCGCCCGTAAGGCGCAGCCGCGGCAGCCGCTGCGCTAGCCGTGCGGCAAAAGCGGCGCGCAACGGCGCGCAGAGCAATAGCACGCTGCCAAGCGGCGCGAGCTGGCCGTCCGCGAGATCGAGGCGGACGGCCACCGCCTCGGCGAGCTCTGCGAGCGCGGCGGCGCTATGCTCCGCGATGGCCAGCGCAGCTGCATCGCCCGCGTTACAAGCGGCGGCGAGCAATGGTGCTAGCCCCGCGATGTCCTTTTTGACCCGTGCCGGGTCATATACCCAACGGACCAACTCCGCCAAGCCATTCAGCTCAAGCTGGCCGAATACCGGCGCAGCAAGCGCGGTTGGTCCGCTGCTGCGACCATCCGCCGCACGCACAATCGCGCTCAGCATAGCGCGCCCGATGCTATATCCACTTCCCTCGTCGTCGATCAGATGGCCGAAGCCGCCCGCTCGATGCGTCTCGCCTGATACGCCTCGCCCATAACAAATTGAGCCCGTACCAGCTATCAACACGAGCCCCGGCTGCCCCTCCAATGCTCCCCACAAAGCCGTTTCATGGTCTCCTGCCAACGTCAATATGCCCCGAAAGCCATGTAGCTCCAGCGCAGCCGCAAGCCTATTTGGCGCCTCCGGATTACTAATACCGGCCGCGCCGATGCACAAGGAGATGCAGTCAGCAAGCGGCACTCCACGCCGTACTAGCTCATGCGCCACTGCAGCCAACGTCTGCTCGGCCGCGCCTTCACGCTGGCCATTAATGTTCAACGGTCCAACCTCGAAGCGCTGAAGCTCCAAGCCAGACTCGTCGGCCACGCATATAGTCGTACGAGTGCCACCACCGTCTAGTCCAAGGATATAGGTCATCTGTTCTCCTCCCCCAAGCTATGCGGAAACTCTTAACACGTTTCAAAACAAACTGCGATGCCCCTAATTCCGCTCTCTAGTAACTTCGACTACTTGCTTTCGCTTCCGGAACTCCATTTCGCGGTGTTTTTCCACATGGATTCTATTAATCTATACAGTGGCAGACTTCTACCCCTTCAGATGGCACGCTAATAAAGATGATAGACCTTCTTCCGTTCCACGAACGCTTCGCTCTCCCTGCGGAACCGTTCCAGCAGCGCTTCCGCATCCGACAAGCTTTCCATGCCCCGGTAAAGTTCACCGCCAGCGAGCAGGTCGATGAACGGTCGGCCGCCCTCTCGCAAAGGCGGCAGAAACTGCGCTTCGGAAAATAGACAACGCACCGTTAACAGCAGTCTGACGCCAATTTCCACGGGCTTGACGGCCCATCCGTCCAAAACATGAATGTACACACCGCCGCAAAGCATCCCCTGATGCTTGGACGCACTCGGCTTAAAGTGCATGGGCCGGAACTGTACACCCGGCAGCTTTTGCCCGTTCATTTCTTCTGCCAGAAGCTCTGCATCGACAAACGGTGCTCCAATCAGCTCAAAAGGCGCCGTTGTACCGCGTCCCTCCGACAGATTCATGCCCTCGAAAAGACATGTGCCGGGATAAAGCAGCGCCGTATGATAGCTTGGGATATTCATCGAGGGAGCGATCCATACGCGGCCCGTTTCGGGAAATCGCATGCTCCGTTTCCAGCCCCGGCAGCGTATGACATGAAGCTTCGCTCCCCATCCCTGCTCAGCGTTCGCCATTTCAGCCACTTCCCCCGCCGTCAGCCCGTATCGCACCGCAAGCGGATAATCGCCAACGAACGAACGGAAGCCATCCTCCAGAACGCTCCCTTCAACAGTGGCGCCATCCAGAGGATTGGGGCGATCCAGCACGACAAACGGAATACCAGCAACCGCGCAATCCTCCAATGCATAGAGCATTGTATAAATGAACGTATAATAGCGTGTGCCAATATCCTGAATATCGTATACCAGCACATCGATCCTCTCTAACATCTCGGGGGTAAGCCGCTTGGAATCCCGACGGTACAGACTGTACACTGGCACACCGCTGCGCTCGTCAATATACGTTTCCACAAGTGCACCGGCTTCCAAGTCGCCCCGCACACCATGCTCTGGCGAGAACAGCGCCGTTAGGCCAAAACGCTCCTGTAACACATCGATCGTGGGCCGAAAAGCCGCGTTAATACCGGTTGGGCTCGTAATCAGCCCGATCCGTTTGCCCTGCAGCAGGGATGCCGCTTCATCAATCCGATCAATCCCGCATTCCAACGATATGATGCCCATCACTCCTTGCAGTAGATTACATCAGAGCAGTCAGGATAGCGGCTGCAAAAAGCTAATCTACTCAGCATTACAGCTAAAGCTCCGACTGCCGCAGCCGCATCGACTCCGCCGGGATCATAAACGTCTCCGCATACAGCTTGCGGGCCTCGCAGCCGCGCATTCGCGCTAGGCTTTTGTAATAGTCGAGGTATGCGAACGACTTGCTGCCGGTAACGAACCAGTGGGTTGATAAAGCCTCGATCCATAGGTCAAACGCCTGCTGGTCGAAGTCAACGTACACATACGGCACGTAGCCAACTGCATCCTCCCAGTTCTCACCATAGTACAGCTTCCCGACAAAATGCGCCGGATGCTCCCGCTCCATCGCCTTCAGGCTGGCAAAAAAACGAGCATCGTTCACGATGCGATGCGTCGTTGCATGGTCTTTATGCATGCTGTTGCTATGGTGGGTGATGATAATGTCCGGCTTCACCTCGCGGATTAAATCGCCAACTCTCAGCCGGATCGCCTCGTTATCGGGAATTTCGCCGTCGGGGATGTCCCACACGCGGGCCTCCCCTCCAAGCATTCCAGCAAAAGCATGCGCCTCCCGCACTTTTTGCTCGCGGTACTCCTTTACACACTGACCCTCAGGCACACCACGCTCTCCGGCGGTCAAAGCCAGAGTGACGATCCGGTCTCCCTTTAGATAATGACTGGCCATTACCCCTCCGGCAACCAGCTCCACATCCCCAACATGCGCACCGATTCCAAATATCGTCAGTTGCTTTCGACTCATGAGGTGAACTCCTTTCTCATGACTGCGAATCGCTTTACCGTCCGGAATCCGGCTTTGTCATAGATGCGCAGCGCAGGGTTCTCGCTCCCTGTGAATAGAGTCATATAATCCGTGCCAATCTCTTTAAAAGCCTCGCATAACCCATAGAATAACAGGCTGCCCAGCCCATGTCCTTCATGCTCAGGGTGTACGCCGATTCCGGCAAAATAACCCCGTCCGCTCTCCTCACGGATGACCGGGCCGGCGAAGCCGACTACCCGGCCAGCTGTTGCATGCCGTCCTGATAAAAACATGCCGGGATGTTCCGGCTGACCGCTTAACTGGAACTCAGCAGAATTCCTCAGCTTGGACCCTGACCGAAGCTCCCGAGGACTCCCCGACCGAGCGTCTACACTCTCCCCTCCCCCTAAAGGGAGCGCGCTATGCTTTACGCCACTTATCCCTTCTGGCGGCGGGAGTTCCGCAAGCTTCACACTCGCCGTACTGTTCCCTCTCAGCCGAGGCGCAACTCCTTCCACTTGCTGCGCGCCCACGAGCACGGCTGCAACGACCGGCAGGCCACGCTCCACGCAAGCGGCGATTTCGCGCTGCCAGACCGGGTTGCCGAGCGCTGTCAGCAGCTCGCTCAGCCCTTCATGCCGCGCAGCGTCCAGCAGTTCTACCGCGTAGCCCTGATCCCCTGCGCGGCACTCCTTATCCCGGATTTCATCCGGGATAACAAACTTAGCAAGCGGCAAATACATGCCGCATTGCAGCGACCGCTCGGCGTAGCCTGCGGCGAGCAGCAGCCGATGCAGCGCACCGCTCTCTGGAGCGCCGGGCGCGTTGTTATGCTCATGGCCGGACGTATTCGGCACGAGCCACGGCAGACGCATCGGATTGAAAAAAAGCAGGTCGGCCTGCTTTTTCCCAAGCTCTCTAAACCTGTCCTCCAGTCTCTCAAGCAGCCTAAGTGCAAGCTCCTCGCCCTCCGCGCCGAGGCGGCTTTTCACGATGATGCAGGTGATGTAGCCCGATCCAGCGCCTAGCGGCAGATCGTCGCCGGTGCAACCGCAAGCGAAGCCGACAGCTTCACCGTTACACCGCGCGACAAAGGTCGTGTTGGCATCAAAATATGGGCTACCGCAAATCAACGAGGCGAAACTATCCCGGCTGAGCGGCTTGTATCCGTCGTGGACTGCCTCCTCGTTCCACAGTGAAATGACACTGTCCGTGTAGGAATCTTCCCAAGTGCAAATCTCCACCTGTGCACACCTCCTAACCGTTCCTAACCTCTACTACCCTCACCCTTTTACCGCCCCAACCGTGACCCCTTCCAGGAAGTATTTCTGCAGGCTGAAAAACAGAATAAACATCGGTACAGCCGAGATCGTAGCTCCCGCCATCATCGGCGAGAAATAGGTCGTGTTGGCGAAGCGGAAGTTTTTGAGGCCGACCTGGATCGTCTGCATATCCATCGTGTTCGTGACGAGGAACGGCCAGAAGAAGGTGTTCCACGCATCCATGAACGTCAGGATCGCCATGACGGCCATGACGGTTTTTGAGAGAGGCATGATGATACGGGTGAGAATCTGGAGCTGGCTGCAGCCTTCCACCTTGGCGCTCTCGATAATCTCATTTGGAATGGAGCTCATGAACTGTTTGGCCAGAAAAATATTGTAGACGGTGACTAGGCTTGGCAGGATGAGCGCGCTGTACGTATTCGGAATATCGAAAATATTAACGACTAGAATATACAGCGGCACCTGCGTCACCTGGTAAGGAATCATCATGGCGACGAGCAGCATGCCGAACAGGAACTTGCTGCCGCGGAACCGCACCTTGGCGAACGAATAGCCCGCAGCCGTAGCAAAAATAACATTGGACACCATAATGACGGTCGCCACGATAAGCGAGTTCCACAACCAGCGGTAAGAATGCTCGCTGAAGTCGAAGAAGAATCTATACGAATCCAGTGTGAACTTGCCGGGCCAGATGGAATAACTGACCGCCCCGGCTTCCACCGGATCGCCAAAGGAAGAAATAATCATGAAGTAAATCGGAAACAGCGTTGCGAGGGCGAATAGCAGAAGGAGGAGAATCAGAATCATGTTGCGTAAGAACTTGAACAGTGGGTTGCCTAGATGATTATTATAGAGGCTCAAAGCTCATGCCCTCCTTCTGCTTAATATTCCACGTCTTTGCCCAGGAATTTGAACTGGAGAAAAGCCATGAAGGCGATCATGAGCGCCAGCACAAGCGACTGAGCAGCGGCCTCGCCAAACTCGAAGTATTTGAATGCTGTATCAAAGATAAGCAATCCGACCATCGTTGTGGAATGATCGGGTCCGCCGCCGGTCATCAGATAGGCGTTCTGGAACACCTGGAACGAGCCGATGACGCCGGTCACGAGCAGGAACAATGTAGTTGGCTTCAGGCAGGGAACGACGATATGCCACATCTTTTGCAAAAAGCTGGCTCCATCAATATCCGCAGCCTCATAATAGCTGTCATCGATGCCGAGCAAAGCCGCCACATAAATGATGATGCTCGTGCCGTGGCTGGACAGCCAGGACATGAGCACGAGAGAGAACATCGAGGTCGAGCTGGCGCCGAGCCAATTCTGACTGTCGATGCCAAATGCGCCGATCAATTGGTTCAAAATACCGCCCTGCATCGGATCAAAAATCCAAAGCCAAACGACGGACAGCGCAACGCCGGAGGCGACAGCCGGCAAGTAGTAGACGGCTTTGAACGTTGTTTGCATCCATTTGCGAAGCGGCATGATCATAACCGCTACGGCGAAGCTGAGAATCAGAGCGACTGGAACGGTCAGAATCGTGTACACAACCGTGTTGCCGATCGCTTTCCAGAACAGAGAGCTCTTGAAAATCTCGCTGTAGTTGTCCAAGCCGATATAGGTAGAGCCCAGTGGTTTGTACTCCTGAAAGCTGATGAGGAATGCGCTGACGACCGGATAGGCCGTGAACAGCGCATAAACGACGAGCGCAACAGCAATGAAGGCGTAGCCCCATGCTCCGTCTCCTTGGTTAAGCCGGTTTCGGTTGGATGATGCGGTTCGGGCCATGCTGTGATCTCCTTTCCATATACCGCTTGCCAGCCCTCCTAATAGGGCTTCGGCCAGCCTCCCTGCTTGGGGGGCCGGCCGAAGAACCGATTAAACTGGACGGGCTGTTTACTTGAAGACACCATCTTCACCGAATGTATCAATGGCGGCTTTTTTCACGTCTTCAAACATTTTCTCCGGTGTGGTCTCGCCTGCGAGCAAAGCCTGGAACTTCGGCACGATGACCTCGGTCTCCAGCTTGATCGCTTTGGCACCAAGCTCAGCTGGAATATCCGGGCGGGCCGGCGCTGCCGTGGACAGCAGATGCTGGACGGCGGCTTTATTGTAGTCACTTTGCTTGCTTGGAAGGCTTTCGGACGCCTTGCGCCCGCTGTCCGTAATCTGAGCCGCGAACAGGTCGCCGTTCGTCTGCGCCGCTACTTGGCCGCTCGCCAGGAAGTACGCCGCTTTTACGACATTGGCTTTGTGCTCGGCTGTTGGCTCTTTTTTGCCGCGGAAAGCAACGTAACCGTCGACGACAGCAGCCGATGCTGCTGGCTGACCAGCGAAGGAAGGCACCGGCAACACGACGTAATCCGTCTTAACGCTGTCCTTGACTGCGCTTCCATCATTGGCGTCGATCTTTTCGTTATTTTTCATCGATGAGTTCTCAAATACAGCCAGGCCCTTGCCGGTAATCATCGTCTGTCCCGTCAGGAACATGTTCCAGCGCTTGCCGGCGTCAACGGAGCTGATCTCTTTAGGCATCGAGCCGTCGTCGATCATCTGACGAATCGCCTTGAGCACCTCTAAATAGTTCGGGCTCGTATAAGCATACTTCAGATCCTTGGTAAATGGAGAAGGCATTCCGGCATTTTTGACGAGTATGGCCAGGTAATCCTTAGACGCAACTCCTGCCGTCGCGAACACGAAACCGTACCGCTTTGTTGTGTCGCCTTCTTTGACGACGCCCTTCTTAATCGCCTCACGGAATTCCTCATAGGTCCAGCCGCTTTGCTGCACCTTCTTCCAGTCGATGCCCGCTTCCTCCAGGAACGGCTTGTTGCCGCCGATTGCATGCACTTCCATGTAAGCCGGTAAGCCGTACAGTCCGTCGCCATTTTTCATGTACTCCAGCGGCGCTTCATCGATATCCGCGACCATTTCCGGGGTCACTGTGTCGGTAATATCAAGTACCATGTCCAGCTGTTTATACTTTGAAATGCCCTCAGAGCCAATGAACGCGATGTCAGGCGGACTGCCCGCGTTGACTTGGGTGTCCAGCTTTTGGGTCATATCCTCCCAGCTGGCTGGTTCGATTTTGAGCGTCAAGTTCGGATAGAGCTTGTTGAAATCAGCTTCCATTTGCTTAAAATTTTCCTGGTAAGTTGGAGATACCGGAGGCAGCAGCGCGGTAATCGTATCTTTGGCAGCAACAGCACCTTCTCCGCCTGCGTTGCCTGCGGCGTTGTTAACCGCTGAATCATTGCCGTTGTTCGAGCCGCAGGCGCCCAGCACGCCAGCTGTTACCATGAGAGCGAGTACGCTTGCGCTAAATCTTGATCCCTTTTTCATTTTTCAAGATCCTCCCTTTGAATGAACATTTATCTATGGAATCGCATGACGCCCTGGTCGACCCTCAGCCTTCAGCCTGCAGCTTCAGCCCGTTCCGGCGCAGATACGAATTGCCTCCTTGAGATTGCCGGAGCTTCCTTGCAGCATCTTGCGCGCCTCGTCGGCGTCAAGCCCGGTTTGCAGCATCATGATGGCGAGCTTGCTGTCCTTGGACGCCCGCTTCAGCATCTCTGCCGCTGTCGCTTCGTCGGTTCCTGTCGCCCGGCAAATGATCCGCAGGGAGCGGTCATGCAGCTTGTTATTACTAGCTTTGAGATCGACCATTAGATTATTGTACGTCTTGCCCAGCTTCACCATCGTACACGTACTAAGCATATTGAGCACGAGCTTCTGAGCCGTTCCCGCTTTGAGTCTCGTGGACCCCGCAATCACCTCGTTGCCGACGACAGGCGCGATGCAAATGTTGCATACCTCGCTAATCTTAGTGTTTTTGTTGTTGACCAGTCCGATGGAGACGGCGCCGATTTCCTGTGTTCTTCTCAGAGCCTCTATGACAAAAGCCGCGCTGCCGCTAGCCGAAATGCCAACAACCGCATCGCTTGCCGTCACTCCAATCCGATCGATCAGAGCGCGCCCTGCGTCTCCATCGTCCTCGCAGCCCTCAACCGCGGTCCTCAACGCTACATCGCCGCCGGCGATATAACCTTGGACGAGGCTCGGCTCCGTGCCGAATGTCGGCGGACATTCCGAAGCGTCTAACACGCCGAGTCTGCCGGAAGTACCAGCACCGATATAAAATAATCTTCCACCCTGCGAGAGAGCCCCATGGATGGCATCAACAGCTTGCGTGATGCGGGGAATTTCCGCCGCCACCGCTGCGGGCACCTTCGCATCCTCTTCGTTCAGCAGCCGCAGCATCTCCTCGGTTGTACATTCGTCTATAGACATCGTAGCGGGGTTAATCCCCTCCGTAGTCAAGCCGGCAAGGTATTCGTTCATTCCCATTCCCCTAACCTGCGATCGCCTGTAAGCGCTTTAAATATGCCGAGGCGGATCTTGATGAACTTCGTTTGATTTACCATTATGGTAATCAAAGCCATGGAGATGGTCAATAGTTTTTGGAATTTAATTTTATTTTGAAATATAAAACTGTAATATTAGTTCAAAATATGTCGGAACGAATGTTATTGAGAGGGATAGGCTAGCAGAGTTGGGGGTCTGTTGCTGGCACTGGGGGACAGGGCTGGTAGGACAACCTGGTTCGCTCGGGGACTGGTTTGGTTCCACGACAAGCCGGAATGGGCTCGTAGTCTAGCGAATCCTACTGACGCAGTGAGTGACTGCTCCTTCCCCCAACCCCAGCGAGAAAAAAGCGTTCGGCCTTGGCCGAACGCTTACCAACCACTACAAGCAGCTATCTGCGACGCCGCTTGCTGGCGATGATGTTGCGGCTGCGAGTAAGATAATGCTTCACCTGCTGGTAGTCTGCGCTAGCCACGCCGGTAAAAAGCATGTCGATTACAGTCAGCATCGCGATGCGCGAGCCCATCGCTCCGCTCCGAATCGTAATTTCCGGCGTGGAAATGCTGAGCAGCAGCTCGGCTCGCTCGGACAGCTCGCTTTTGCCATATTTCGTAATCGCGATCGTCCGTGCACCGGTCTTGGAGACGATGTCCAGCGCGTCCAGAATCTCATCTGTACCACCGGAATTAGAAACGAAAATCGCCGCATCCTGGTCCGTGACAAGCGTCGCTGCCGTTAGTTGGCTATGCCCGTCCAAATAAGCGTGGCAATTTTTATTGATGCGAGTGAACTTCTGCTCTGCGTCGAGGCAGATGAGTCCCGATGCGCCAATGCCGAACAGGAAAATCCGGTTGGAAGTAAGCAGCGCCTGTACCGCCTTGTCCACCGCCTCGCGGTCGATTAGGCTGAGCGTGTCCTCGATAGAGCGTATATTGTTCCTTGCCGTATTAGAAATAATCGACTGCAAATCATCCCCTGGCTGAATATCGGTATATTGACCGCCATCGGGATCTTCCTTGCCCCCCATCGCCGCCGATATGCTGACAATGAAGCTACGGTAGCCATTGTAGCCCATCGTTTTGCAAAAACGAAGCACCGAAGCATCGCTCGTCCGACTACCTAAAGCTAAATTTTTGATGGAAAGATGGGGTACTTCTTCCTTGTTATCGAGGATATACTCCGCGACCCTGCGCTCGACAGGAGTGAGACTTTCCTTACGTTCTCGGATCTTGATCAGTACGTTGTCATTGATTCCCATAAGCCGCCTCCTGCCGCTTGACTGGTACAGCGCCATTATCGTATACGCTTGGCCCATTAATTTCAATAGTACGAATACGAAATTTTACATTGAGTCCAGCGCATTCCAAGCGGGTTTATTGATTTAAACTAAAATTGAAAAACATTTCCTCAAGTGGCTTCAGCCCCGAGGTGGTCCAGCTCGTTGGAGCCATCCCTTCTTCATTACCTGAAATACTACTATTTCAAAACGAAAAAGCTAGATTGGCTGCGCAACGCCGAAAGATCGCGCGGCCATCGCTGCATGGAAATCGAGGAATAATTGCTAGCGCTCTATTCCGATGCGGGGTTGCATACGAAGCCCCAGCTGCTTGCTTCGCGCGGCAGCGCCAACTACTCCGAGGTGGCAATCAGCCTGGTGGATGCCATATGGAATGATAAGCAGAAGGAGCATGTTGTTGATCTGCTGAACCAGGGCGCGCTGGATTTCATGGAGGATATGGATGCAGAGGAAATTACGACGGTCATTGGGAAGGACGGTGCGAAGCCGGTACCCGTGCGCGGGCTGGATAATACTCATATTCGTGACTATATGCAGGTGGTGGGATGGAGGCGTATGGGCGTGAAACGGTTGCCGCAGCTGTGAACGGAAGCGAAGCTGCGGCGATGTGAGCGCTGATGATGAATCTGCTAGTCGGAGATTACGATGGTACATCTTAACTGACGAAAAGATGATTTAACTTATTTCGCCCTCAGTTGTTGGCAGCAATCCCTTGAATTGAAGAATTTCCAACTTCCAAAGAGAATACTCTTTTCAAGATCACCATCACAAGTAATTACTAATCACTTTATCATCCCATATCTGTACTTCTATATATCTTTCCGGTCCATTATTTCCATCTTTATTCCATTCTTGAGGCCATCCGTATTTTTCGATTAATTTCATTATCTCGTCTTTTGTATAGATCATTCCCCTATATGACTTTCCATCCATATATCTCATTGTGGGAAACAGGTCTCCATATGTAAAACTAACCGTTTTGGGATCAAATTCATTAATATCTATTTTTAACTCTTCCCCATTCTTATACCATTGTTTAAGCCAGTCACATTTGCCATAAGTCATATAATGAGGATAGAATTTTATTGGGCGCCCACCTTTACTCATGAAGACATTTCTTGCCCGCTCCTCTAATTCCCTCCGCAATTTTAAGTACTCATCAGACCGTTTACTGGCAAATACAGCTCCCTCCTGCCTTAAATTATCTAATACTTTTTGGGACTCAATATACGGTAATGCCGATAAGTTCTTGAAAGGGCCATTTTCTGATTCGTAATAGTGATATAAGAATAATTTATTCATAATATCCCCTCGGGTTATTACTTAATATAGGTAAATGAAAACGGTCGAATAATCCTGCGCTGTGCAGGATCATCGGGGCGTGCTTCTCCTCTCGATTTGAATAGGGTTTGAACTCGACTTTCGTGGGCAACGCAACTTTTTTTGTATGATTTATCGTATAAAATTCGGTTTATAGCCGCTTCTTTTCAACACTTTGTATGATAAAACATACAAAGCCCAGCTTTCGTCGTCGATGCCGGGCCATTTTGAATGATTTATCGTACAATATCCAAAATATCAGTACGGCCTGAATGCATGTTGAGTGAAAAATCATACAAATTAGGCATGCCACATCACTACGAGACTGACTTAGTGGTACGACTTAGGCCTATCTAAGCCACAGTTGCCCCGACAAGACTGAGGCAAGCGAAGGGAGCAGCTCCAGCTACTGCTTCATGATCGTCAAAACCACACTGCGATTCGAGCGAATTGCCCGGCTCCTTCCGTCGTTCGAAAACTCCCAGAAACCTTCACAAGTAACTCTTCTCAATCTCATCCTTAAAAACATTTATCGGTTCATTATAGTTAATTGGTTTGCGTATAACTCGATTTAACCATTTCATAGACTCATAGTTCCTATCAATTCTATCAATGCTAGTGCTAAAAAGTGTTATTTCCTTCATTGTACCTAACACGCTTCTATCGTTTGTTTTGCAAATGGTTATTTTTTCCTGTCCATCTTTCATATACGTGTCAATTAGTTTTGATTCGATCCCTTCAGATTTTAAATATTCAAGTAGGGTTGTTGAAAATATCCCAATTAATTTGGGTAATTGTGCCGTTCTAATTCCATCTATAATCACACTAAGCCGGCTCGAATCGTTGACGAATATAATATGCTTTCGATTGTTCAGTTTAGTAATGTTAGCATGCCAGCTAAAAAGAGATGGGCCGTGTGCATCCTCTGCGGGGGTAATTTTCATGTCTTTTAGTAAAGTTTGAGTAAATCTTAATACGAACATTTTACCTCGTCTCTTCCTTATTGTTGTAGAACGATGTCCTTAGTAAATCTATACCCTGTAATCTCAAATCCAAGTTTCTTATAAAATTTATGTGCATTAACTCGATCTTCTTTAATTCCACTAGTAAGATATAAAATATTAGAGCCCTTCTGCCTCGCCCAATCTTCAATGAAAAGAAGTAATGCAGTTCCTATTCCACGCTTCTGATAGTCCTTCTTGATAACCATTAAAGAAATTTGAGTAACATGAGCACTTATTTCATAATTTAATAATTCGCGAATGCCGATCATACCAACAATAAAACCGTCAACAATTGCAACGAATGTATAGTAATCTGGGTTCAATTCAATTGATCTCATCCTTGTTTCCATTGCTTGAATTGATGAAGGGTACCCTAGATCAGTCATTAACTCAGTTATGAATTCTAAATCTGACGATTGATATGAACGGATATTTATCATTTTACCCTCCCGGCTTTCCTTCAACGTCATACAGGCTTTATAAATCTAAATAATTCTACTTTTGACTGCTCTCCACAAGATGGCGGATAGCTGGAATATTCAATCGATCAATGTTATTTCATTCCTTTTTGCCTTCCTTGATTTCATTATCATTTATATACTTTTCAAGTTCATTTTCAATTTCTTTATCAATCTCTGAACGTTCTACAAAATCGGATTCCTTGATTTCAGGATCTGATTTATTGTATTCATCTATACTTTCTTGAACTTCTTCTTCTATTTGCTCCTCTTCTGTAAGCAGTCCTAATTTTTCTCTAATCAACTTCACATCTTCATAAATCTGCTTGTTCTTTTGGTATATGCTAAATACCATACCAAATAATAAGATGGGTAGAATGGCGGCTCCATAAGGACCTAGAAAAACGACAGAGAGGAGAGTAATAAAAAGTGCTATTAACATGCCTGCAAAAGTCATATTTTTGCCCCCTTATTTCGTCAACATCATGACCTCTACTTGTTGAACTAGTCTCTTCCTAGCATCTGATCCCATTCACTGTACATGGTATAATAATTTTCCATATATTCCAATCCACTTGGGACTACACTAAACAAAAGAAACCATGAAATTTACCTGTCTCGGCTATTTCTAGATAAAATAGAGAGAAAGGAGCTCGTGCATGAAAGACAGCCAGCATAGCCTAGCATCCTATGTTATCGGAGTTGACGGCGGCAACAGCAAAACCGGCTACTATCTGTTCGATCTGGAAGGGAATCGGATCGATTCCATCCCTGCCGGTACACGCAGCCATGAGCAGTTCAGCGACGATTATCTAGCTTTAGTTCCCCCTCATAAAAGGAACCCGGTCCCTTCGTAACGAACTTTGTGTTGAAAGATACCAATGTTAGGAGGGGCTTCCTTGAATCAAGAAGTTACCGAATATATCGAGCAGCTAGATGCAGAGTGGAAAGTACAGGCGGCTACCTCGTTGCGGGAGCTTGTTCACCGGGTCGTTCCGGACGTTCAGGAGAGAATTCAGTACAAGAAACCTCATTTTCTTAAAAACGGCAGTTATGCCGCGGTCATTAGCGTCGCCAATAGTGCCGTTAGCTTTACGATTTTCAATGCGGACGGCTTGGAATGGCCGGATGCCTTTGAAGGACCGCCTGAGCGCAAGACGATTAAGCTGTCCGCCAGCCAAAAAGTAGACGTTGAGCTGCTAGAGCCGCTATTGCAGCAGGCCGCGTCAGGACTATAGGCTTCAACCAAAAAAGGGGCTGCCCCAATAGTCACTCATTAGATGACTTTTGGGACAGCCCCTCTATGAAAGCTCCTATCGCTTCGCTTCAACACTAGGGAAACTCAAAGCACTTCTGCTTGTCCATGCACGTACTTACGAAACTGAGAGAGCTTATTCCCCTCAAATACTGGCAGCGAGTGTTCCAACGCAACTAAGAAGCGTTATTTGATCCCAAATGATGATTTTATCGTGAGATTCCCTCAAATAGCGTCTCTGAGTTCCGTTACGCTGTGAATCTCCGCCATTTCGCTAGAATAAGGCTTCTCAGTTCCGTTACACATGGAAATTAATACCCCATCTCTTTAAGCAGACGAGACAATGTTTTGAGCCGCTCTCCGATCAATTCACTATCATCACTCAGCGCTTGATTAAACAAGTGAATATCCTCGTTAATCCGTTCGTTATCCGTACACACCGCTACTGTCATCGCATCACCTTGCAGGCCAATCCGGTCCAGCACCGGCTGATCCGTATCATACAGATTCTCATGCCGGTAAGCCTCACGGAAATGAACCATGCTGCTCGCAACCAGAATCGACAAATCCAGCACACGATGGAGCGGAAGCTCCTCTGACTGTCTCGACCATTTGCCCCCGGTATGACGCCATACTTTAGCCGAAATATCTACTTTACCCCGGTCATTCCACTGAGCCAGGCCAAGCGACAGCCCTTTGGCATCGGAATCGGGCGCATAGCGACCGTCCACTTGACCGTAGTTCTCCGACACGATAACCGGTTTATGCTTCAAGGTAGTTGGAATCTTCATCTCCATGTTGTAATCCCTGCCCCTCTAATCATTTTTCTGAAATTTATTTACTAATTTACTAAATGACTAATATAGAAACCATCATACTTCCCGCATACCCTGCTGTCAAACGATCGGACATCGGGATGCATCAGGATTTCTTCACGTGGTTGGCACTCAAAAACTCCTACATCCCAAAAATGGCATCACCGGGACGGATAAGCCCTGATGATGCCTTTTGATAGGAATAGCTTTATTTCACACGGAAAGTCCGCGGTCCGATTCGTTTAACCAACACACCAGCGACCAACAAGTAAACAATCCACACAATGGCCGCCCCTATCGTCAGTGAAAGCAAGGTTGGCCGTAGGATGATCGGAATCCAGCAAGCGGCTGATACGAGCATCGTCGCGCCAAAAAAGAGCGGGTTTTTCGAGTTCATCTCCGTCGTGTAAGGCTGCAGGAGGTAGTACAGCGCAAGATGATTAGTCGAAAAGAGTAAGGACAGGATCAGGATGAACGCCCACAACAGCGGAAGCTCGTTTGTGGGTAGTGACATTCCTGCGGCAAATGCGACTAGAGTGGATGCAGCCGCTAATGCCGCTCCAGCGAGCAGGTTCATACCGGAGAGACGCAGCAGCCGTATGCGGAAATGCCGCCAAGCCGCCTCCCGATAGAAGCTGTAGCGCATCAGAGGCATATCACAGTTGTAGAATAAAGCCCGGCACAGCCGATCTCCAACCGTCAGTTGGAACATCAGAATCGGCAGGAATACCGCAGCTACGGCCAAGGACCAGTCCTCTGTCTCTAAGCCCAAACTGGCCAGCACCACGCTGCCAACAGCGCCTGCCCCTCCGATGATGGCGAGCCTCGCCAAGAGCGGTTTGCGAATGAGTCGGCGATGTCGAGTAAAGAACAATTCGTTCAAAAAATCATGTCCCTGGCGCCTCGAAGCTTTACCATTTTGCAAAACGACTGCTTCCGTATCAAAGTCGCCAGCCTTTGATTCGACATCTGCTTTTTGAGCGTCTGCAATCATCTTGCCCAGATTCAGCAGCGGATCATCGCGTTTGGTGGCGGCGTTGACGGCTCGTAAATACCACCTATAACGCAACAGGAGCACTGCCGCAGCCACCCCAAGCAACGTGACGGGAGCTACGACTGGCAGCGATACTAAAATACTGCCGTAAGCCGAAGTATTGCCGAGCAGAGCCGGGACATATGCAGCGATACAGCTGGCGGCAATGCTAAGCCAGACAATAGCGTTATTTCTGATCAGCACGATTCCCGTGCGCTCGAACAGCTTAAGATGACCAAACTCGCATACTAATCTCCACATCGTGATGCTAAGAGCGACTAACAGCGCTTCAAAGAGGGTACCGCCAAACAGCGGAATGAAGAACAAAAATGCGATCAGGAAAGATATAAAAAAGAGTACATAACGATAAGTCAAAATAGCCTTCATATATCGATCCGCCCGCACCCTCATCAACTTGACGGCGACATATTTATCCCGCTTCGGCTCCAGCACTCTTGCATTCCAGATACACCCCATAACGAAGCTAAGCGGCAGCAAAATGTTCAGAAACAAGGGAAGTGATTGATCCAGCGCGACATTTTCGGTCAGCCTGAGAACCGGTACAAGAACCATCAATCCAAGGTAAATGAACTTATTTGCGATGGCCCACAACAATCCCAGTATAAACACGGCTATGGAAGCTGCCTTTTTTAATCCAGCACGAGCATAGAGCGTGTCCGGCAGCAGCAGCTTCCCGATCCACGGTATACTGCGGATGTAATAGATGAGTCGATTCGCGAAGGAAGAGACCTGGATCGCGAGCAGGATACGATAGGTATTAACCATGCGGCTCATCCTTCAGCAGTTCAATAACGGAGCTTTCGAAGTCTGGGCTATGCAGCAGCTCCGACGGTACGGAGGAGAGCAGTCCGTTGTTCAACACGACCAGTTCGTCGCACAGATCAGTCGCTAGCTGCAGAATATGTGTGGAGAAAATAAGAATATGATCCTTTTTCATCTCCCGAAGCATGTTCTTCATCTCCAGCGCGACGATGACGTCGAACGAGGTCAGCGGCTCGTCAAGCAGGATGACCGGGGGTTTCGTGATGAGAAACAGCAGCATTTGCAGCTTATTTTTCATTCCATGTGAGTAGCCTTTAATGAGCCGATGGCGGTCCTGTTCGTTGATGCGCATCCGATCGAACCAGGCATTAATACCTGACTCCGGTTGCTGCATATCCGGGTTCGCCTCCAGGAAAAACTTAACGAACTCATACCCGGTCAGGAATTCCGGCAAGATAGGAAGCGAATAGACGTATCCGATATCCGAATCTTGCAGCTCTTGCAGCTTCCCCTCATCTTCTAGAAAAGCATTTCCGTCATCCATTTCAGTCTCACCGCTCAAGCAGTTAAAAAGCGTCGTTTTCCCCGCACCATTGCGGCCAAGCAGACCGTAGATCTTACCTTTTTCGAATTGATAGGTAGCGCCTTTAAGCACCTTTTTGTTATCGAATTTTTTAACAATTCCATCTAATGTTAGATGCAAGTGTCTTCCTCCCTCAAGCGGTTTTCCAAATGCAGATCGTTCTTTTACGCAAAATACCAGGAAATGGTTTCGTGAGAGGGGCTTGATGTCAGACAGAAAAGGACATGGCGCTGGGTGCCATGTCCTGATCATCTGCTTAGATATGGTTAAAACCATGCTGGGAAATCGGCTAAAAACCGAGCTGGGCAGCTGCTTACTCTAGCTTAAGCAATAATTCCTCTAGCACGCATTTGGTGCTCTACATGCTCGTTGATCGGGTAGTAACCTTTCTCTAGCAGCTCTTTGATGTACATCTGGTTGTAAATAAAAGAAAAGATAAGACCGGGAACCCATAGTCCGATGCCCCATGTAAAAAGCCCTGCCGCCAACCCAGCCACAAACATAATGGCGGCCCATTTCAAATCTCCTCTGAACAAAGCTGGGAAAAAACCGAAGAAAAAGGTTGTCCAGCTAAACCCAAGCTTCACTTCTTTCAATCCGCCGGCAGCATTAATTAATTGAACATGCACCCTGCCATCCCCCTCGATTCATAATTCCTATGATTGTCTTTGTCTTCATAGGGCTATAGAATCATTTTTCGTCATTTCCTTTGAATTTTTTGAGTAAAATGGATTAATTTATCTGCTTCGACACTACCATTCGTGCGCTAACGGAACTGAAAGAGCTTATTCCCCTTCAAATCAGGGATGCGGACTATCTAAAGGAACTGAGAAGTGTTATTTGAGTCAAAAATGATGATTTTACCGTGACATCCCTCAATAGCGTCTCTCAGATCCGTTACGCTTCGAAAACACTCGATTTTGCTGAAATAAGGCTTCTCAGTTTCGTTACGATCCTACCCTTCCATTCACTCTAGAGCATAACGAGCCAAAAAAGCCGGGCGCAGATGCGCCCGGCTTAGCCGATAGATATGAAGGAATTTGACTACAAAACGACAGCAATAAAGCTGCTCGCAGATCAAGGCTTTGATCAAAGCTCAGATCACGGAACCTCCACCAAAGTCAGCTGATCCGCATAACCGTTCCCCGCCTGATCCTTATAAAAGGAAGTATACACGCTGACGGTATTGGAGCTGGCTGTAAACTGAATCCACGCCTGAGTATAAGCTGTTCCGCTGATTCCGGCTTCCTTGTTCGTGTTGCCCTGACTATTCGTCACATTGGACATGCTGCCCGTCAGGCCCAGATAAGTCCATGATGCGGCATTCGAATTTTTGAGATTACCCGATAACCTATACTTGCGTCCTGATGTGACCGCGATGTTTTGCTGCTCTGCTCGGGACGTAACTGGATTCGAAGCAAGCACCATTTCGCCTCCTGTCACGCTCGCACTGCCCCCGGTTCCAGTCCATCCATTCATTCCGCCTGAGAAATCTCCATTCGCCAGAAGATTCGGTCCCGGAGTCGGCGTCACGCTCGGGGTTGGTGTTGGCGTCACACTTGGCGTTGGCGTGGTACCCGGTGTTGGTGTTGGCGTCACACCTGGCGTTGGCGTGGTACCCGGTGTTGGTGTTGGCGTCACACTTGGCGTTGGCGTGGTACTCGGTGTCGGTGTTGGCGTCACACCTGGCGTGGGAGTCGGTGCACCTCCACCACATGGAGACGAGCAGTATTCAGGATACTCTTCCCAAGCTGCGAAGCCATCCATCGGATAAGATTCAGACTGAACGACAGCGCCGCCGGTTGAATAAGGCTTGATGCTCACGTAGTCGATCAGCAATTGGGAAGTAGAGAAGTTAGCCGTTCCCGCCCAGTTCCGAGGGAACCAATAACCGAGCCACAGGCGTCCTGGTTTATTCGGAACGTAGTTTGCCCCCGTTGCAGTCCACTTTAGCTCACCGTCCAAATAAAATTTCACGCTTGGGAGAACATTTCTTGCTGTATCTCCCGTCTCCCAGATGAACTTGAATGTATGCCATCCGCCGTCTGTAATCGCAACATTCTCACCCAAATCCGTAAAGTTGGCATGGTATTCCTGCGGGCTTTCCCGCTCCCCTTGCCAGGTGTTGAACAGCGCCTTCTCGAACGTCATGCCCGTGTGCGGCGGCCCCGGACGTCCGGGAAGCTCGATATCGATCTCATGATTGCTTGCCCAATAATCCCCGGTGCCATTATTGGCAACGTACTCTGGGGAGCCTTCATCGAATTCTTGATAATGGAACGTCCAGATCGCTGGAACCGCTCCATGAGGCGAGCCGTTGTTCACATTCGGCACCTTCATCCGAACCTCGTATTCGCCCGAGCCAAAATATCGCGAGGTCGCGATGGCCGCCCCGACCCTTTTGCCGTCCTTGCGCTGCGCACCGGTACGGTTGATACCAAGGGGCAGTCCGTTGTAGTAGTTTCCGTGCGCTTCAAGCGCCAAATTGCCCTGCCCATCCAATTTTACATTGTCGGGATGAACTCCGCCGTTGAAGCTTTGTCCGGTCAGGCCATTGCCAAGCTGCCCTCCCCAATTCTTTTTGGCAACGAGCCAATCACCGGGGTTAAGCGTTGTTCCATTGAAATCATCACGCCATACACCTCCAGCAGACGGGTTGCGCTGATTAATTTCCGCCCCAGTCATAGGACGAAAATCCATCGACTCCCAACCGTCATCGGGAAAAGTTTCCGGCATCCAAGTATCTCCCGGCTCGTTGTAAGGAGTGAACTCGAACCAGTCCACTTCCATCTGTTTCACATCAAAGCTTGGAGGTCCGCCTGCCCAGGTGTTCGGAAACCACACGCCAAGCCATAACCTTCCCGCATTAGTAGGAATAAAGTTCGTGTTCGTTGCTACTTTGACATTATCAATGTAATAATCGACGCGCGCTGCTTCCGTTGGACTGCCGGTATGCCACTCGAAGCTGAAGTCATGGAATTGTCCATCGGCCACATTGACTGGCAAGTTGCCATACGTTGTTTGGTACTCGCCTTCATTTTCTCCGGTGAAGGTGTTGAACAGCGCTTTTTGAAAAGATTGCCCCGTATGAGCAGCGCCCGGACGACCCGGCAGCTCAATGTCGATCTCGTGATTATAAGCATAATAATCCGCGGTAGGCGACACGAGCCCCGCATTCACGGCACGCTGGAATTCAGGATCACCGGGGTAATACTCCTGATAGTTAAACGTCCACATTGTGGAGGCGACGCCCATATTACCGATGACCTTCGCACGCATCGTGTATTTGCCAGAGCCGAGATACTCACGAGAAGCGATGGCAGCTCCGACCCGCTGTTTGCCGCCTTGCTTAACACCACCGGGAGCCGAGCCGTCTCTCTTTAGGCCAAGAACATCGCCAGTATAGCTGTCGCCATGGGCTTCCAAAATGAGCTTACCACCAGACAGCTTGACGTTCTCCGGCACAACTCCGTTGTTATCGCCTCCCCATTGTTTAGCCGCGATGAGCCATTTGGTCGAGTCTAGCTCCGTGCCATTAAAGTCCTCCCTGAACGTACCTGAACCGTTGTGGCCGTACCAATCAAAAGCTTCCGCCTTTGGCATCGGAACCGCCGCCTGAGAAACCGTTGTTACCAGCAACAGGGCAGAAGCAGCAAGCAAACCATGTTTCCAACCGATCCTCATTGTTCCACCTTCCCTATTTAGAATTGAAGCGCGGGCTTCAACCCCACTATTTCATTCCTTTATACAGGGCACAAGGTAGGCAAGACCTACAATGAGGATAATGATACATATTCAGAAAATTGAGACAAATTAAAAAGCGTAGTCCCGTCCCAATGTCCGGCTCAGCAGCCTGATTCTTGCTTTGTAAGCATGCAGCTTGCTTTCGACAAGCTCTTCCGCCTCAGCCTGAGGCATAAAAGCACTGCAATAAGCTAACGCCCGCTCTTCCCAACGAACGGCCTGATCGGCTGCTTTGCAGAGCCCGTTCCAGTCCCGCTGCACCATATAATCCCGATCCGTCGGCCCCTTATCCAGTTGCCCGTACATTCGCCATTCGTTTTGCCGCAGTCCGCTTTCGAGCGCCAGTAGAGAATCCTCGTATAACGCCGAAAGCAGCAGCCCTTCTGCATATCGCCCCAAGGCATCAGCTCGCCCCGTGAAAGGTTCGAGCTTCCTCACAGACGCCTGGTAATAGGCTCTTTTGCGCCCCATATTGCTTTCTTCCCGGGCATCCCAAGCGGCTTGCATCCAGTCCATCGCTTGAGCGATGTCGGCGTCTCCTTCCAAAAAAACGCTCCGGAACAAACGCTCGAAATCTTCCATGGATGGATTCCAGCTGTATGCCGCTTGTGCGACAGTTGGATACCATCCCGTCTCCCAATGTTCGATTGGCGGAGAGAGAGAATAGAACCGGGTCCATGCCGAAGCAATCGTACCCGTCATGCCGCGCTTGGCCGCATGCCCCGCCCAAAACTTCACATTCGCCACCCGGTCCGCCGGATAAGCCGACCATTGATTGATGAAGTCTGCTCCGCGAGCACAGGAAACCCCAATCACCTCGTACCCCTGTTCCATATAATGCCAAACCCAAGGCACAGCCGATCCGCCGAAGTCGGGATACTGCCCTTCATCCCAATACTGCCGCACGACCGCCTGGTCTTCTTCCGGCAGCCCCTCCAAGTTCGGTCCCGCAGGCACTGCGCCAGGATCTCGATCCTCCCAATTTTGCGAAGAGTAATACCCGCCGCCATACCAGAACCAACTGCTTGGCTCACCGAACTCGTAATAACTCCAGGAGCAGATTGCCGTGCCTTTCGGCAGCTCGATTACCCGTTCAATACACCGCTCCAGATGGAACATATCGTCCCAGACGACCGGCTTTTTTCCAATCGATAATACGTAT
The DNA here is from genome assembly GCA_900105225.1 of Paenibacillaceae bacterium GAS479. Taxonomy (NCBI): domain Bacteria; kingdom Bacillati; phylum Bacillota; class Bacilli; order Caryophanales; family Paenibacillaceae; species Paenibacillaceae bacterium GAS479. Next base: position 2,306,033 of record LT629764.1, read on the forward strand.
TCCGCAACCTTGCTGACATACTCCAAGTATAGATCCGCCTTACTTCCGGCTCCCATCCGCTCACGACAACGCTCGCAGCGCCCCAGCGCCAGCGTCTCGTCCGCTCCGATGTGCATGTAGACTGCATCCCGATGCGCGGCCGCTATCTCATCGATCATCTCGGTCACAAGCGCGAACGTTTCCGGCATTACAGGACAAAATTGCGACAGCAGTCCATCCTCGGACAAATGCTCATATCGCTCATGCTTCAAAATATAGTCCACATGCCCAAGACACTGCACAATCGGGATCATTTCCATCCCGTAGCGCCTCGCATGTACGAGCAGCACATCCCTGTCCCCGGCGCTTAAGCCTCCAGGCTTATGAATGTCGGGCAACCCCACGAACTCGAACTGGTCTTCGTATTCCACGAGCAGCGTGTTGATTTTGAAGGAAGCCAGCCGCTCAATGGCACCGAGCATATACTCCAGATTTGGAACAGAACCCTTCAGGTCAAAATGAAATCCGCGCAGCTCCAGCTCCGGAGCATCGTTTACGACAAGACCAGGAATGACATCGCCTTGATGGGCATGCAGCCATTGCCCCAGCGTGAACCAGCCGTATAAGGCTCCCCGGTACCCGGATGCCTCGATGCGGATGCCGCTGCTATCAATTCGCAGCTGATAGGCCTCGGGCGAAAGGTTTCTTTCAGGCTCAGGCCTAGCCTGAGGCGAAAACCTTCCGACGGCTTCAAGCTGGGCCTCCGCCTCGTCAACCGTCTGCCCGCTCTCATCGACGTCGCTGCTATTAACCTGCTCTGTATCTTCATCGCCGACTCTATCAACCCGCTCTGCATTTCCCTCGTCGACGGAACTTATATGAATCTGCCATTCATCTTCCGCGCCGATGCGAATGTCCATCCCCCCGCCGAACCGTGCCCTCCACTCTTGAGATATAACCTCCCCGAGCCATGCCAGCGCCGGGTTTACGCACACCTCCAGTCGCTTACCGGCTGGCTTCCAGACCCCATCCAGCCTGCGAGCAACCTTCGGCATCGGCAATAAAGGAAGCTTTTGCTCATCCCGTTTTTGCTCATCCCGTTTCTGCTCATCCCATCCAGTTGTGCTCAAAATCCCTGATCTCCCCTTTCCTCTCCAGCAGCATTCGATTGCGGTAATCCGATGGCGTCATTCCTACCTGTGATTTGAAAATGCGTATAAACGTCGAACGATTGCCGTATCCCACCTCGGCGGCGACATCCTGAATCTGTATGGCCGGATCGGTAAGCAGCCGCTTCGCCTGCTCCATTCGCACTTCACTTACCAGCTGCAGGAAGGTCCGGTTCATCTCCTTTTTCAAAAGCTGGCCGAGATAGCTCGGATTCATGCCAAATCGCGCCGCTGCACTCTCCAGACTCAGCTGCTGATCCCCATATTCTTTACGAATATAATCAGCAATTGAAGTGACGTAAGAAGACTTCGACGACGAAGGCAGCTCCTCCAAATGACGAATCAAACGCTCACAGGCATCCAGCAACATGGCCCGAATCTCGACGATAGTGGGATTGGTCTCGATAAGCTTCCCGAACGGCAGCTCTCCGGGATAAACCGAGGATCGATCCAGATTCAGCTCAAGAAGCAGTTTTTCCATCTCGTTGAACACCGAATAACTCATATAATGGATCCGGTACCACGCGGTGCGGCTCCCAGATATTCTACCTCCACTATTTCCCGGCGTCCGTTCCATCCACTCGCATAGCTCCAAGACAGCACGACGGGTCGATTCTACATTGCGGGAGCGGATGCCCGAGAGGATTCTGTCCTTGTACTTGATCCACTCATCCGAGCGGGTCTGGATAGGATTTTCATCCGTGAGCAGCTCCGCGAACGGAATCAGGCTGCCTTTGCCGCGAAATACTCGATACTGTACGGCCAGCTGGGATTCTCTGTAAGACGTCGAGATGAGCTCCGTGTCCTCATACCGATTCCCAATGCCGAACGTCCACGCGAATTGCGGATAGGGACGAAGCTGTTCCTGCAACTTATTAAGCAGCCGCATGACTTCCTCCTGTGATGGCTGATCCGGGTCCTCCGAAAGGCCATACAAAAGAAGGCTGAACGAGGAATCATCGAGCGGAACAAGCTCGCAGCCACATGCCGATAGCTCCGCGGCGAACCATTCCTTGATTAGGTTGTGAATGGCGGTTTGAATGCGTCCTTTGTCCCCCTCGCTGAGATCCTCACTTTCGTCACGTACACAGGTCATCACCTGGTAAAAGGCCGCATCTCGTACCGGGAGAAGTCCCAGCCCCGTCTCCGCAGGCCATTCATTATTTTTCAGCAAACCAGAGAGCATCGAGCTGCGAATCGCGCTCTGATTGGATTCCAGCAAGCTCGCATAGGACTGCGTAGACTGCACAAGCGATTGAATCGCATATTGCAGCGAGCTTGCCCGCGCCGAGCTTTCCGGTTGACCCGCATCCGGGGCAATCCCGATCCCCCATTTGCCAAGCGCCGCCTCCAGCGGTCGATGAAATCTCCGACTAAAGTAGAGAGACATAATAAATCCGATGACCAGCACAAGGATCGAGAGAGCAAACGTCATACGAGTGATGAACTGCATGGGAGCAAACAGCCGCTGCTTCGGAATAAGCACCGAATAACTCCAGTCATTGTAATTCGATCGCGCCGTGGCTTCGATATAACGCTCCGCATCCAGCCTTTTCTCAAGTGCACTTGAGATTAGCGCTCCGGTATTATCAAGCCCGCCCGTCTCTGAAAAAATAAGCCCATTATCCTTGCCCGCTATAATTAACGCTGCCGGATTTTCCATACGCCAGCTCTGCGTCTGCCGGAATAGACTCATTCGCACATCAATGAGCAGAACGGCATCATTGCGGAGTCCGTCATTGGTCAGATTGCGATGAAGCGTTACGACCTCCTCCGGCACCGGGTAGCCGCTGACCAGCCTCGCGCTTGTCATACGGGCGCTGCTCCAAGTCTCCGACTGCTTCCCATCTGCGACGAGAGCGACATAGTCCCGATCCGGATATTCGCCCAGCGGCATAACCGTATCGCTCGTAACAATCATGTCTGTCCTCGGGATATACAGATAGATACTGCCTATATTTGAGTAGAACTTCTCCTCATTGGCGATGATGCCGTGCAGCTCTTTAAGAAGCAGCTGATATTCTACCTCACTATCGAACAGATCGTTCTGCTCAAGGAAGACGAACCGGTTCAAAGTGGCATTCTCCACCAGTCGGACCGAGGTTCGATCAATCTCCTGCAGCAAGCCGTCATAAGTCGTCAGAACCTGATCAATAAGTGATTTATGGATGATGGCGATTTGATTTTTAAGCTTGCTAGTATAGATCGTATAGATCGGCAAGCTCAGCATGACCACGACAAGCATCACGACAAGCGAGAAATAAATCGGCAATGGGCTTCGGGAAAGCCGGGCGTGAAATCTCCTCCTGAACGTGGTCATGGTCATCGCTCCTTTATTCTGACGATCCGGTGTCGGCAGACCGTACTAGCGCCCCACTCATCTCATTCATTGCTTCTGCACCGCCAGACTCCATCCATTTGCTCACGAACTTTTCGAAGCCGCCGTCGATGTCCAGCTCACCCATAATCATCTTGCCAAAATACGACTCGGTCAGCTCATCCGAGGTCGACTTGAAGGAAACCCACCGGGAAGTCGCGAGATTATAAGAGGCCGGCTCAATCCGATAGCGATTAATGCGCTCCAGGTTTTCCTGAACGACATCGGTAAAACCGGGGGTGCTGGATTCGCGGAAGCGCAAGTAGTCCGTCTCGGTCATCCGCGTCCAACTGACGAGACCCCAATTCAGCTCATGCGCCGCTTCGGGATGTAAAGTTCCGAAGCCGATGTCCTTTTTACGCTCATCAAGCAGCAGGGAAATCTGCCCTTTATCCTCCCGATAGTGTACATCCGGCAGTCCATACAGCGTAAGTCGGTTCCCTTCATCCGACAGCAAATAGTTCAGCAGCCGAGCAACTGCCGCTGGGTTCTGCGCTTTATCGGTAAGCACCGTATAACCCCAGAAGCCCGACCCGACGCTATATCCACGCTTGCCATCCGGGCCCGCCAAGGCAGCCGCCTCCATAAGCTCGGCATCCTTGAAGTTGCGACGAAGCTGCTCCTGCTTCTTGAGCAGCTCCTCGAAGTTGGCGTTGTCGAACATCGCCCCTACACGCCCCTCGATGAACCTCGGCCTAACCTGGACGTTCGTAGCTGCGGACAGCGTAAACGGTTGAATAAGCCGCTCATCATACAGCTCCTTAACATACCGGAGCGCTTCCTTCACCTCGGGTTGGACGACCCAATATTCATAAGCGTCGCCAACCTGAAGGAAGCCGGTGCTCCTGGCATCAATCGGAATGCCCCAAGCGCCCATCAGATTGCGGACGAGCGAAGGCAACCCGTTGCCGATGATGCCGTAGGTGTCAGCAAGCCCGTTCTCATCGGGGTCCCGATCGCGGAAAGCAAGCAGCGTATTGCGGAATTGCTCCAGCGTCTGCGGCACCGGTAGTCCGAGCTTATCGAGCCAATCCTGCCGCAAAATAAGCACATGCTGACCCACGCTGCCCGGCGGCAGCTCATCTTGCAGCGGCAAGCCATACAGCTTTCCGTTCACTCGCAGCTCGTCATACTTGGGATTGTTAAGCTGTGCGCTCAAGTAAGGCAAGCCGGCGATCAGCTCATCGGAGAACGGGATGATTCGGCCTTCTTTGATCCACTTGTTGAAACGGCCGGTCTTCTCGTTGTCGACGATCGTCAGCACATCGGGATAACCACCCGTCGCCATTAAAATATCGAGCTGAGTGTCCTCCCAGCCCCCTGTCTGCAGCGAGATCCGCGTGCCGGTCGCCTCTTCAATTGCCTTCAACACACGATCATCTTGACTGCCGTAGTTTTGGCGGTCGAAGCTATAGATGCTGATCGGCACAACTGCCTCCGTGCTAGAACTGGAGGAAGGGGAGCTGCAGCCCGCCATTCCGATGAAGCCTGCCAGCAGCAGGCCCGATAATCGCCAAGCCTTGCGCGCCATGTCCACTCCTCCTCCGTCTGTTATTCACTCACATTGTAACGGATAATTGTGAAAAAGGAAGCGAAGATAGGAAAGGTTTTCCCCTTCCCTATCCCCCTATTTTCTGCTATGAATTGCTGGCTGCAATGGCATCGCTCATCGATTTCATCGCTGCTTCGCCGCCGGCAGCCCTCCAGCTGGCAACGAACTTATCAAAGCCTTTGTCGATGTCTACTTTGCCGAGTACAGCCTGAATGAAGAATTCATTTTGCAACGTCTTGCCCGTGCCCATGAATTTAGACCACTCTTCATTCATCACATTGTAGGATGCTGGCTCCAGCAGGTATTTGTTGACGCGGTCAAGATTCTCCTGAATCAAAGCTCCATAACCCGGATATCCGGCTTCAGACGCTTTAATATAGAACTCACTAACCATTGGCGACCAGCGTACAAGTCCCCAGTTCAGCTCATGGAACTGCCCGGATGTGTTGACGTTGAAGCCAGGGTCCTTCTTCTTCTCTTCGTCATTCCATACGAGCTTGTCGCCCTCCATCTTGTAGTGGACACCCTCGATGCCGACAGTGCTCAGCTTCGTGCCCTCTTCCGAGATTAGGAAATCAAGCAGCTTCGCCGCGGCAAGCGGGTCCTTCGCCTGGCTGGAAATCGCCGTGTAAGCCCAGTGTCCGTTACCTTTGGAATAACCGAAAGCTCCATCCGTTCCTTTGAGCGCGGACATCTGAATCACTTTGCCGTCCGGCGCATTTTGCTTCAGGGCTGTGTTGCGATTAACGAGCTGATCAAAGTTCATGTTCTCAACCGTCACACCGATGCGGCCTTCCGCGAATACCGGACGTGTCTTCGTAATGTTCGTCTGGGTGAGTGTATCTGGATGAATGAGGCCATTGTCATATAGCTTTTTGACCCACTTGAGCGCTTCCTTCGTCTGCGGCTGGACAGCCCAGTACTCGTAACCGTCCCCCACTTTGAGGAAGCCCGTGCTCCGCTCATCATGCGGAATTCCGAAAAATCCCACGCTGTAGCTCACCAGCTTGTCGAGCCCGTTCGTAATCAGTCCATACGTATCCGCTTTTTTATTGCCGTCTGGATCTTCCGTTTTGAATTTCATTAGCGTGTCAAAGAACTCATCCGTCGTTGTCGGAACCGGTAAGCTAAGCTTGTCGAGCCAATCTTGGCGAATTTGGAAAACGAATTGACCGGCTGAGCCAAGCGGCGGCTCGTCGCGCATCGGAATCAGGTAGTACTTGCCGTCTACCTTCAAGTCTTTGAATTCAGGCTGCGTTAACAGCGCTTTCAAATTAGGCAATTGCTCCAGCATCTCATCCGTGATTGGGGACAGAATGCCGCTTTTGATCCATTGGCCGGTACGGTCAAAGGTATCGTTGTCGATGATTGTGATGACATCCGGGTAATTACCCGTTGCCGTCATAACGTTCAGTTGCTCTGGATCCCACGGTATACCAGCCTGGATCGATAGCTTCGTATTCGTCAGCTTCTCGATCTCCTGAACGACCCGGTCACTGCCGTAGTCCGTCCGATCATAGCTATAGATTGAGATCGGCGTCGGCTCCTTGGACGGCTCCGGCTTGGTGGACGGTGCAGCGCTGGAACCCGGACTGGCAACAGGCGTAGCTTGCTCCCCCGTGTTCTCCTCCTTCGAATTCGAGCTGCATGCAGCGACAGCAAGAACGAACAGCATTAAAACCAGAATGAGTGGAGCTCTTTTCCATACAGAAGCCATACTTTCATCCCCCTTTAAAATCATGCCTATAAATCAACATCGCGAAAGCGCCCATTCTATGCCTTGACCGCGCCGACCACCATGCCCTTGATAAAAAAGCGCTGGATGAACGGTGAGATTAGAATGATCGGAACGACCATCACGATAATGATTGCGGAAGTGAGTGACATCGGAATCAACCCGGGAAGTTGTACTTGCATCTGGGTGTCCACCCTGCGGATGAGCTGCCGGAGCAGCACCATCATGGGGTATTTATCCGGGGCGACCAGGATGCCCGACCAGAAAAATTCATTCCAGTGGAACACGCCGTAAAACAGCGTCATGACGGCCATAATCGGCTTCGAGAGTGGCACGATAATGCGCGAGAACGTCTTGATCTCCTTTGCACCGTCGATGTACGCGGCTTCCTCCAGCTCAACGGGCAGTGAAGCGAAGAAATTTTTCATCAGAATGACGTAGAACGAGTTGCACAGGAACGGGATGATCAAACCCCAGATGCTGTTCGTTAAATTAAGCGCACGAATAACCAGATACAGTGGAATGATGCCACCGCCGAACAGCAGCGGGATGATGACCATTAGGTTGAGCATCCGGTGCAGTCGCAGATGCGTTTTGCCCAGCACATAAGCGCCGGCGCCGGTAACCACAACATTGAGGAATGTGCCCACGACAGTGACGAATACGGAAACCCCCAGCGCGTTGACCAAGCGATTGTCATTGAAAATAAGCTTGTAATAATCCAGGGTGAAGCCGTCCGGGAATAGATGAAACGCCTTGGATACATAGTTCTCGTTCGGCATGACGGAGATGGTGATCACGTAGTAGAACGGGAACAGAATGGCCAGCATGAACAGCGTCAGGATGCCTATAAGAACGGCCTGGGAATACCAGGGGCTGCGATTGATCATGAACAAGGTCTCCTTTCCGGGCCGATCAGAAGATACCTGGGGAACCGGTTTTCTTCGCGATTTGGTTAACAGTGAACAGCAGAATCAGTCCGATTAGACCTTGGAACAAACCCGCTGCCGCCGCAAAGCTATAGTCCCCCTGCTCGATGCCCATGCGATAAACGAATGTATCCAGGATGTCGCCAACTCCATATACGATTGGGGAATAGAGAGAGAATACTTGCTCGAAGCCTGCGAACATCAAGTAGCCGACCCGCAAAATGAGCAGGAGTACAACTGTGCTGGCGATGCCAGGCAACGTTATGTGCAGCGTCTGCTTCCAACGGCTCGCTCCATCCGACTCTGCAGCTTCATACAGATGAGGGTCAATGCTCGTTAGCGCCGCCAGATAAACGACTGTCTCCCAACCCGCTCCTTTAATAATGTCGCTCACGAACAGGATACCGAGAAACCAATTGCCCTCCGCCAGGAAGGGGATGACATCGAGGCTTTGACCTGCACGGATACCGTTAATAAGGCCAGAGCCGTTAAACAGATTTTCGATAATGCCTGCAAAAACGACCCATGAAAGAAAATATGGGATGAACATAATATTCTGGAACAATCCCTTGAACCAGCGATGCCGCACCTCGTTCAACAGCAGCGCGAGTATGACGGGAACGGGGAAGCCGAATATGATTTTGCCGAGGCTGATAAGAAGAGTGTTCACGAAGGCACGTTGGAAAAAGGGATTGGCGAATACTGACTTTACATGTTCCAGCCCGGCCCACGGACTTTTGAGGATGCCCTGCACGACAGAATAGTCTTTGAAGGCGATCACGATCCCGTACATAGGAACGTAGACGAAGATCAGATAGAACAGAATCATGGGCAAAGCCAGTAGATACATTTGACGATAACGACTAAGATCTTTCCAGAACGACAGCTGCTGCATCGGCGTTGCACTTCCTTCCCTTCGCTGTTTCGGTTGAGTCCGCGGCATAGGCCAATCATAGGTTTTAGGGCTCACAGCGGGAAAGAAGCAGATCTGTGAATGTGTTGCAAATCCGTAGAACACGGCTATTTTCCAATGAAAAAAGGCACTGCCGGGGACATAATGCCCGTGCAGTGCCTCTTTTGATAATTATCGCTTAGTGTTATCCCGTTATTCCGGGAATTCCGCTTTTACCGGTTCCGCTTCCTGCTGCGTCTTGGTTTTGCGTCCAGATATGAACCAGCCGCACACCGCGATGGCGATCAGGACACCATAGAACGTCAGCTTCCAACCCGTCGACTTGGCAAATCCATAAGGGATAACTCCCAACGCCGGGTGGGATAGCGTATAAACAGCTAGCTTAACGCCTACCCAGCCTACGATGGCAAAAGCGGCGATTTCAAGCGATGGACGCTCTTCCAATATCTTCACGAACCAGTTGGCTGCGAAGCGCATGATCAGCAAGCCAAGGAAGCCGCCGAGGAAAATAACGATGAAGTGACCGCCGTCCATACCGCCGATTAACGGCAGTGGTGTCTCCGGAAGCGCGACCGCCAGTGCTACAGCCGCCAGGATAGAGTCAACAGCAAAGGCGATGTCGGCCAGCTCGACCTTGATAACCGTTTTCCAGAAGCCAGCTTTTTTGGGCTCTACACCCGAATGCGGTTCAACATTCTGCTTCGCCCGGTTAACGATAACCTTGCGGTAAATATGATTGATTGCAATAAACAGAAGATACAGCGCTCCGATCGCCTGCACCTGCCACACATCGACCAAGAACGAGATGATGAACAGCGAGGCCAAGCGGAATACAAATGCACCAGCCAAACCATAAAACAACGCTTTTTTACGTTCTTGCTCCGGCAAATGTTTAACCATGATCGCCAGAACAAGCGCGTTATCTGCCGCTAATAATCCCTCCAGCGCAATCAGGACGAGTAGCACCCATCCATACTCCATTAATAATGCAAAGTCCATCTTAATCCCCCTCTTCGGCATTCAATTGCTCCATCAATACAAAAAGACCGTTGACCTTAAAAAGAGACGGCGGTCTCTTCACAAGGACAAAGGTCTCGCTAACAATGCCGATTCGGCACTGCCAATAAAGCCGGAGAGCTCTCACTCTCGGATTGACGACTTTATTGTGGCAGCTACTCCCCTTCGGAGTCTCTATGCAGTTGCGTCAAGCGTGATAGTTAAACCGTTATACGCTGGTTCGACATCTAGGTTTCATTTTTTGTAAAATGTCACCCCCATCTAGGCTCCTGCATAGGATACCTTGAGTTTTCACGAAACGGAGGTCATTGTTATGAGCTCGTTCTATCAGACCCAGCATGCGCTGGCGCCGATCTATGAATGTGAAACGTATGCCCACCACACGCTGCGGTCCGTCAAGGATCACCTTAACCAGCTATGTGCCCAGAACGCCCATCGACTCGTCAAGGTTGAGACCATGGATGGCGAAGTGTATGAAGGCACTATCGTGCTTTGCGACCGGAGCATCGTCTACCTCAGTTTATCCAACGAGGGCAATTCCCGTGCTTTTACTCCTGGGGCTCAGGGGCCATACAACAACGTCATTCTTCCCCTCGTACTGTTCGACCTACTTGCTATTACACTGGTGTGACCCACTGCGAACCAGCATAACTAAAAAGGAGTGATCAGCTTGTCATTCTTGTTTCCCTCTGGTCCGCAAGGCGGACCCCCAGGCGGATTTCCGGGTGGGCCTCCCGGCGGCTTCCCAGGTGGACCTCCTGGTGGATTTCCGGGTGGACCTCCTGGTGGATTCCCTGGTGGACCCCCCGGTGGATTCCCGGGTGGAGTACCGGGCGGACCCGGCGGCGGGCCTCAGCCTCCGTCTTCGCCTCCGCCGCAAACCATTCCGGCGAAGCCTTTCGGCGTATTCGCTGTTGATCCCGGTGCTATCGCCGGCTGTGCGTTCCGCTACACCTATATCTGGCCGCGTAACGGAGCCGGATTCTGGTTTTATCCCGTTTTCATCGGCCGCACCTCGGTTTCCGGATTCCGCTGGAATGGATTATTCTGGATGTTCTCCGGACTGGATCTGCAACGGATAGAATCGTTCACTTGTTTTTGAGGCAGCGAGTATAGGCGTGAAGTTAGCAAGCCCCCTCCAGGAAACTGATTTTCTTGGAGGGGGCTTGTTTCTTTTTGATAAAACGGATTTTAATAAGAAGTGTGACACTTAGAAAACGAAATATTCTATGGGAGATTCGTTGGAAGTAACCCTAAAAGTCTTCTTCATGCCAACGGACCCCCATGATTATTGATTAAGGGTGTGCCACATAATAACGCTTCTATGAGCGAACATTAAAAATCTCATAGTAATTGAATAAAGACAGCCCATTGGGTTCTCTTATTGTAACGTTGTATATTATTTATGTCTTGTTTCAAATCCAATTTACCACCAGAGAATCAGTCGGTTCCAGCGCCCTCATAACTATTCTCCCATCGCTGGACATCGTTTGTATGTTTGCGACAACCCGGAGCCATTGAAAGACCTCACCACCCTGTTATTACATTGTGGCAAGATACTGTCCCTGGTACGACCTCTGTCAATTATCGTGTATTTATGTGGCATCATAATCGATAAAAAACATCCACGAGGAACATGGGATTACTCCGAAGTTTTGGGAGCAAACGCCACACTTAACATTGGATGCAGCGGTATAACCAATAGCGTTTCCGTCCTTGATGATGCTTCTCCTGTTTATCCAGAAAAACTTCCAAATGGTGGGTCGTATGGCGGGATTTCAAAATTAATCTCACCATTCAAAACAACTCGGGTAGTACAACATCGGCAGTTTCGCGCTGCAAGCTGGAGAGTCTAAGATTATACCGATTAAATTGACGTCTGCCGGGGGTAGTACTACACCTGTCGCATTCTTTGCACGTAATGTCTAATCATTGCTGAATTAAAGAAGGCTCAATTTCGCCACATCTCTTGGTGAAGTAGTGCCTTTTTGTTTTGCATATGCAGACTATCAGGCGGATAATTCTTAACTAATCCTACTTTATCCTATTATTTGAAAAATTAGAAACAATTTGAGTGAAATTACGTCTAACCTATCATAATACAAGTGGAGGTGCATGATTAATGAAACGTGTCGTAAAAATAGGTTTGGCAGGTTTACTGCTCACATCTGTATTTGGTGCCGGCGCTTACGCCGCAACCACTGCCCCAAAAATTTTCGTACACGGCAATCTGGTGAAAACGGATGCGGCCCCTAAAATAATTAACGGAACCGTTTACGTGCCACTTCGCGCAATATCGGAAGGGCTTGGGGTCGATATCCAGTGGGATAATAAAAAGAAGACGGTTTATGTTAACTCTGATCCCAACTATAACATGGAGATGGAGACGGGTAATGTTTCCTATGTAAGTAATCGGGATCTAGCTTTCCGATGGATTATGGCGTATGACGATAGGAGACATAAGGATGTTGAAACTTTAAGCACAACTGATTTCAAAACAGATATTTACACTCCAGACGGCTTCCCTAGTGGAACATGGAATATGGCAAGCATTGTAGATATGCGTCCTGTTGCACGGTCAAATCCTAAATCTGCTGATTCTAAAATGCCTACTATGACCGTCCGCATTGTACAGCGAGTCTCCTCGATGGATGAGTATAAAGTAAAAATGGAGGATTGGAAGTTTACAATTGCTGGACCAAATAAAATTAAGTCTGTCATGATTGTACCGAAATCAACCAAGTACTTTGACCGCTACACGTTATTCCCGGGAGTAACATTCGGGATATAGTTATTCCATTTCAAAGAAATACCACTATGCCCCCTGATTTATACCATTCATGAGACTCATCGGTAACGGTGAGAATCCATGCTTTAATAACCGCTCACCAGTACATGTCGAGATTTTGAGACCAGTAGGCAGAAATACAACTTGGAAACCGCTGCGTTTCTGTGTCAGAACCAATATAGATTCGCTTGGTCCCCCTGTGGGTTCTGCTGCGAACTTGTTAACGAGTGTGGAAGAGTCCGCAAACCATTTAACTGCGGTGCAACTCTCATCACTCGTTTTTTTCGTTCATTTGCCATAATGCATAGGTGAGCAAGGTTTCAGCAGCAAACACATCCTCCACATCCGCAAGTTAGTGGGCTTCGGCGGTGGAATGGCACTGTTCGAAACAAGCTCTTATTGGGCCGTGCCAAAGAAAATAACGATCTGCCAGCATCTACGGTTTACAATTAGTGCTTGAATGCGAGGGTCATAGCGACTGTTCCAAATAACTAAGTCCCTTTCATGTTGTCGCTTCCTCCTCTTCAGTCCCATCAGAGCCTGTACTTGTATCTTCACGTAATGGAATGTCTGTGAGGCTGCAATCGGTATCGAGGCCAGGCAATCGCAGGGTTAATAACAATTGCCTCTCCGGGACATACCGATATAGATTCCAATACGGACACATTTTTCGTATTTTAAAAGCGTTTTAAAACACCTCTAGAATTAGCTCGTTACCATTTCTTAAGCTCATTTGGCAGAAAACTATTTGGTCTCTCTAGCACGATACTGAGTGACATCCCTAACCAACATTTATTGGGCTTATCGGCGTATGGTGGATACGAAAGTGTAAATTCATTGACTGCATGAGTTTTGATTCACCCCTGATCTTGCGGCAGAAAAAGCTGGATCTACGGTATCCATACTTCGTGTAGAGCGCTCGGCTGAAATGCTTCAGCTCCTTATTCCGATCTGCCACTTTGCTTTTGAAGAAAAGCGTAATAGCTTCTAGAGATACCAAAACCTCGCACAGTTCACTTTGAGCTTTAAACCAGTATAATTGCGAACAAGAGGTGATAACTAACTCGATTTTATACCTTATCTAAACCATGGTAATCATTACTGGGAACACCGTTCCTTATTCTATTTATAGGAGGCTAGAGTAATGAATAAACTTTTGTTGATTATATTGATTGGGCTTGGAATTATCACGGGGTGTACTAACAATTCACGTCAGGTCGAAAACAGTAATGGGAATAATACTCACTCCGAAGCGTCCCCTACGACTTTCAAAAAAGGGGTATTTGTTGATTTGTCAGATTACGAAAAGGATAAACGATATAGTGAAGTGTTGGAACTACTTAAAACTAACCTAGGCGCTTTTGTTCAAAAGGATTCGAAATCGTTTAGATCGACTTTTGTTACTGACTCAGTTGCTGACAGTATGGTTTTACTTATTCAAGATGACACCCAATATAGATTTTATGATAAAATCGCAATTCAAGAAGTTTCACCCTCTAAGATAAATGTTACAATTAATTATACTAACGATAAGGTTACTTACGAGAAAATTTTTATCTATAATCTTGTTAAAAATAAAGAAGATAAATGGAAAATCCTATTCATAGATTAATATTTTTAAATATAGACGACCTTAAACCAAGATCGTCTACAAAAAACGAATAAGCGGGTATCAAGCTTCATCTGTGTCTAGCTTTTGTTGGCGAAGATGGCGTTCTTCCTGAATTCGCGACGATTACACCCGCAAGAAAAATGACCGGACCCAAATGGACTCGCTCATCGATGAGTTGCGTTTCATGATAATCAGACTGATTAGATTGGATGTTAACAAATTGGAATAAAATCGCTAATGCAATTCGGCTCGGTGTTAACAATTACTAATTATTAAAAAACGGGTAGAGAGCACCTTCCGCTCTCTACCCGTTCTATTTATCTATTCTTATTGTTCCAGATAGTAATCCCCAATCATCCATTCATCTTCTATTTTACGCATTTCAAACCCTAAATAATCGAACGTGTCTTTATTCTTATAAACGATTTCAAATGAAGGTTTTATCATATCATTCTTAATGTTGTCGGCAGTTAATTTCAACGTCATAGATTCCACATTATCCATCAGATTTTCAGTCGGATACTTGTTCGATTTATTCTTTGGATCAATTAAAAGCTTCCTCATTTCTTCGTGATTTCCATTTAAATATGCCTCAACGAAGGATCTAGCGGTGGTCTGCAAAGATTGACCATCCTTACTATTTAAAAATTCACGAGCTGCATCATTGCCAGGCGCTACATCTTGTTTGCCGCTGCCGGTAGATGGAATTGGAGTATTCTTTGGTGTCTCAGTTGAGAGCGAATTGTTATTGTTCGAAGATGGGGCAGCAGTTTCTGGATTGGGCGATGTTCCTGCTGTACTAGCATCGTTTCCACATGCAGACAATATGCCAAATGTAACGATGAATAAGAGAAACAGAAAAGTGATTCCGAGCCCTTTGAACTTTCCTCGAGTGCCTAATATTCTTGAAAAACGTTGTAACATGTGGCCTTCCCTCCATTACTATATCAATATGAAGTTTTTGTCTTTAATGAATTCGCTACCACAGACCAGCTTTATATTTTTTATCCCCTGAATTCATAATTTCCCTCCTTTATGTGTACATGAAATTAAACGCCTGTAACTTGGCAAATGTTTCACATTATACCTTATTTTAAATAAAATGGATCAACAAAAGTGGTCGACCACGCAGCAAATGCGGAGGGCCGACCACGCTTGTCTACCACGAATTAGTCTGTAATTAGACGCTGTCCGTCGGAGTGTAGAACATGACTTGTTTATAATCTTGCCTGTGAACTTGATCAGTGTAAACCGCAGGTCAATTTCAGCCGATTGTACTTCGATCGCAGTTTGGTTCAATTTGGCGATATATTGCGCGATTTATCTAAAATGTGCCGCTGGCTTACAACTTAATAGTCCGCGACCGAAACATTAAGAACAGAAAATAGGGAGAGCCAACCCTGTAAACCGAGCCCTATTGAGCTATCGTCAGAAATGCGAGCAGGTCAAACTTGCGGCCGAGCCACCAAGCAATTGGATTAAATCAGGTTTCAAGGACGCGATCGTCTCTAGGTTAGGCTCCCAACGCAAGCCGACATCTGTAACGCTATCTGCTAGCGCCGCTTCATCCGTCACGTTAAGCTCATATTCCTTGTTGTCCGCATTTCCTACAGGCTGAATGCCTAGTGCAATCAATTCCTCTGAGTATATCCACTCCAAAGCGACGACTCGTACGGCCGGCTTATCAAACTTAGTCTCGCCTTTTCCATGTTTAATAAGGATAGGACCAGTCGTCTCAGCAGTACTCGGAGCAACGGTGCTGGCATTATTCGAATTTTTCGAACCGCAAGCTGCAGTGATAATTAGGATCGATAGTAGAACAATACTAACTTGCATAAGCTTTTTCATTGTCTTACCCCCGGTGAATACTAGTTTTTATGGCAATCAACAATGATAATCAATATCAATTGCGCCGAATGAGATTATCACTTTTTTCCTGAAATTGTCACTATTATTAAGTGAGAATACGTAACGAAACTGAGAAGCCTTAATTCAGCGAAATCGCAAGTTTTCGAGGGTAACGGATCTGAGAGACGCTATTGAGGGGTTTCCACAGTATTTTCATCATTTTTGATCGGAATAACGCTTCTCAGTTCCGTTAGCAGACGCCCAACCCTGATTGAGTGGAAATAAGCTCTCTGAGTTCCGTTAGCGTATGAGCTTCACCCATTAGAGTTAAGGATATGACGGTTGAAGCTAGCTTAGCCGACTCAAAATGAAAAACCGCTTGAGCTAAAGCTCCAGCGGTTCTTTTTTCCCATTAGATGACCAATAGTCATTAAATCTATAACTACATCCCCATACTATATTTGACCCTTACATATGACTTCATATTCAATCCTAAAAAGTCCAATTGCTAAAATCTATTAATAATATTATACTTATGGTCATAATTATCCTTGAACGGCTGTTCAATGAGAACATCATACATGGAGCTGGTCATCTTGAACCGCGAAGAAAAGAAAAAAGCTACAAGGCAGAACATCATCAACTGTGCTGTAGAGTTGTTTTCACAGCAAGGCTACGCCTCGACAACGGTAAATCAGATTACAGAGCATGCCGGTGTGGCCAAAGGGACCTTTTTTAACTACTTTGACAGCAAGGAAGAGGTTCTTTGCGACTTTCAATTGGTGCTGGCTACCGAAGAGTTATCTAAATTACGCCATCACCCAGGCCCGATCATTCCACTTGTAAGAGAATTCCTGATGGAAATGGTCAGGCGTTTACCAACCGACCGCTCGTTGATTCTGGCTTTATTCCAGTCCACCCTAACACATCAGAAGCTGCTGGAGCTGGAAAAAACGAAAAATGATTCGTTCAAGCAGATACTCGCGGATATCATAACGGCTGCCCAAGCAAGAGGCGAAATCAGCCCAGCCATGCCAGCCGAAATAATCGTAGACCTTGCGGTGCAAACCTATGACGGCGTTTTACTGTATTGGGGCAAAGGCTTGGGGGATGAAAAGCTGGCGAATCAAATGGCGTTCACTTTCGAACTGTTTTTCAAAGGAATATCGGCTTAAAAAAATAGAGAGGAAATGGGTGACTATGATGACAGTGGAAACAACAACAACTCCAATAACACGTAAGTTGGGAAATTCGGATTTAATGCTTTCTCCTCTTGGACTTGGCTGCTGGCAGTTCAGCAATGGAAAAGGAATTACAGGGATGTTCTGGAACAGCCTTCCACCGGAAAGTGTATTAAGTATCGTCCAAACTAGCTTAAACGGAGGCATTAACTGGTTTGATACCGCTGAATTTTACGGCAAAGGCGCATCGGAGCAAATGTTAGCCGCCGCTTTGAAAAAAACGAATAACCGCTTGGCGGAAGAAGCCCACATCGCTACAAAATGGTGGCCTATTTTACGCACTGCAAGCAGTATTGGTACAACAATCGATGAGCGGCTGCAAATGCTTGATAATAGGACGATCCATCTGCATCAGGTCCATCAGCCTTATTCGTTCTCCTCAGTGGCTAGTGAAATGAACGCCATGGCTAAGCTGGTAAAGCAGGGCAAAATCAAACATGTCGGTGTCAGCAACTTCTCCGCCCAGCAAATGCGTGAAGCGGATCGGGTGCTGAAAGGACATGGGCTCCGTTTGGCATCCAATCAAGTTAAGTATAGCTTATTGGATCGTAAGATCGAGAAAAATGGGATTTTAGACACCGCAAAAGAGCTAGGAGTTGCCATTATTGCATATTCTCCGCTTGAGCAAGGAATATTAAGCGGGAAGTTCCACAAGGATGAAGCTCTTGTCCGTGCTTTAAAGGGAGCGAGAAAATTCAGCTCGGCGTTCAGACCATCCGGTTTGAAAAAATCACAACCACTCATCACTGAGCTTGATAAACTCGCTGTAAAATATAACGCTTCGCCTACACAAATTGCATTGAACTGGATGATAAATGCAAATGGAAATACAGTGTTTGCTATTCCGGGTGCGACTAAGGTTAGCCACGCGGAGGAAAATGTGAACGCTATGAGGTTTGCTTTAACCAAAAGTGAGATCGACTCCATCAGCACCATTTCATGGGGCGTTCAGAAATAGCGTTCGCCCGTTTTCCTGAAGAAGTTAATAGAGGGATTGCCGTTTCGATGGTAATCCCTCTATTTTCATGAATGTCCCGGTTCACTCAACCAAGCCAATCCTCATTCCCCAGTAATAACAGGGCTTACTAAAAACAAGCTGGACGATTGTTCTTCTGTAGGCAGCGCGACAATCGGGCTCGTCTTTCCTGTAAACCTGACTTTCACATACTCACTTTCAATACAACGCAATAGATCTATAAAATACTTGCTGTTCAGAGAAATGTTAAAGTCCCCGCCCGTCCTGCTCTCTATAGGCATTTCATCCTGAACATCTCCAATTTCCGACGTTTTGGAGCGTAATTCCAGCCTATTCGAAACGACTCCCAGCCTTACGATATTTCCACTCGCCAACACAGAAACGCGTTCAACAGCATGCAATAAACAGTCTGTTTCCACCCTTATTTCTGATAAATAAGATTTCGGGATCAGCCTCGTTATAGATGGAAATGTACCTTCAATGAGGGCAGATTGAACCTGCAATTCATTTGTTGTAAATCTGATTTGGCCAACACCGATCTCAATTTCCGTTGAGGCCTCTTCATCTTGCAACATTTTGGTTAGCTCGATCAGGTTTTTGCCTGGTATAACAATGTTCACATTCGCGCCTGGATTGCGTTCAATGGATAGCGTCCGAGAAGCAAGACGAACCCCGTCCGTAGCCGTCAGGCTCAGCGCATCATCCTTATATTCTAAGGAGACTCCCGTTAAAACCCTTCTAGCTTCCGACGTTGAAGCCGCCACCGCCACCTGTTTAATGGTTGATTTCAACAAAGCATTATTGATTTGCAGCTTATTGGCATAGTATCCTTCTGTATTCCTAATCGACGGAAATTCCGCCGAGTCCATCCCGCACAGTCGGATTTGAGAGCCACCTGATGTGACGAACAACATCAAGTGCTCCTTGACTTCAAGTGTGATCAATCCAGCATTCAACTTTCGAATAATCTCGTTAAAATACCGCGCTGGCACAACGATTTCGCCTGTTCTTTGCAAGTCTATATTATCGGGTGAGATCCTGGATTCAATGGTCAGGCTCGTATTGCTTGCGCTCAGCATCAGTCCCCCTTCCTGGGCCTGAATATTTATTCCAGACAGGATCGGTATCGGGCTATTGGCTGATACAGCTCGCAGCACATGCTGAAGAGCATTCAGTAGTGAATCTTTTGTTACTTGAACGAACAAAGACCTCACCCGTCTCTCAAAGTGAATTCATGTTTTACGAGGAATAGTAGGACTCAATCATCGTACGCAAAGCTTCCGAACGAGATACTTTATGATCCTCACAATGCTGTTCAACTTTCTCCCATATTTCATCCGTTAAAGTTAACGAGACTTTTTTCGTCACGCCAATGCTTTTGCGGCCTGCGCCTTCACGATGGCCACCTCTTTTGAACCTCCACACGGATGAATCCGTGGGATTCTTAGCTCGTTTACGGACGCAGGCCGTTTCCGTTTTGTCCAGCGGCTAAGTTAAGGGCTCGTTCATTAGCCCATCCTAGTCCAGAGCATCTAGCTGACTAGGCTGTTCGACTATGACCATCGAACACAGGTTGTCGCATGATATTAATCGCTCCAACTCTGTCTCTGTGCGCTTCATAACCGCACTGACTACACCGGTACGTTCTATCCTTTGCTTTGTTCCGTTGTTCGCAGGAAGGGCATGTTTGGGACGTATACGCAGGATCAACTTCCTGTACAGAAATTCCTGCTAACGCCGCCTTATAGCGAATGAACGATTGCAATTGATAGAAGGACCAGTTATGCAGATTCGTTGCGTTTTTACGACTTGTTCTTGTCGTTTTGCGAATGCCAGCAAGGTTCTCAAGCTTAATAACTCCCACGCGTTCCGCAATCGCCATATTGACAATTTGGCGGCTGATTTTGTGGTTTTGGTCCCTCATGTACCGACTTTCCTTATCGCGAGCTTTACGGATGGCAGGTAACTTCTTGAGTTTTCCTAGCTTGCGACGATTGGAATTGTACTTACGGCGAATATACTTATTCTTTCTGCCATTGCCGACAAACTTCGTTTTACCCGTAGACGTCACGACAACGGCTGGAACCTTGAGCCCTAAATCAATACCCATCGTTTCGGTTCCGTCTTGGCAGGTTGCAGGGCGTTCGATTGCTACTTGCACATACCATTTGCTAGACTTCTGTACAACACGAAGCAACCCCAGCTTACCCGATGCAAGCAAAGCCTTGTCGCGGTCTGTTAACGGTGCAGGAATGGTGATGCGCTGCACCTTGCCCTCCCTCACAACGGGAAAAGCAACTCCATCGTCGCGAATCGAGTAGTTTTGATTGTTGACATAATAAACACGTTTTTTCAGTACAGGACGTTTCTTGTCCTTTTTGGATTTCTGATAGATGCTCTTTGCATCACGAATAAGCTGATTCTTAATCGCGGATGGCAGATTCGCTTGCACCGTCCTGGAAGTCAGCCTAGGGAATGAACCATTTAATTCGGCTTGTTCGGTTAAGCGATTGACGGTATTGATGTACTCGTTGCCCATTTGTTTCAGCAGAGCAGGATCACTCGGATACATGCGAATCTGAATCGTTATAGGTTGCACGTTGTTCACCCCATTAATTTTCTGACCTTCGACAGAACCCTTCATGGTTTCATTCGGGTACGTTCGCTGTGAGAAACGCGTCCATAGCAAAGGTGCTAGTGAATCAGCTCGTTTTTGTTGTTCTACATCCGCTTTCCATAATTCTATTGTATCCGTTTACTTTATCTCCTGCAGCAAATAGAATCAAAAAAGGCAAGACGATAAGGTAGGGTGAACCCTCCCTCTCGTCTTGGAGTCTATTCATCCCACGGCTGAAGCCGGGGGCTTTCTAGCCTCGGATTCTGTAAACAAGAAGCCTAACTGCCCCTCTTTATTCGAGACACCAACTTTTATTTTATCGCTGCTCAGTAGCTTCACCTTCTTTTTGATTTTAGTTACTTGTTTCTAATTCAGATAACTTAATCGTACCATACGGTTTTACAGCCGGCTTTCCGCATGAAATAATTTTCCAATATCGAATTAAATCACTATAGTTATTCAAATTCAGCTCAAAGGACGGCTCTTTTTTCTGTTTTTCAACACGTTTGGGCTCTGATGAGAGCAAAATCTCATGACCAACAAGTAAGTAATCTCGTTTGGTCTGTAATCAGAAGCGTGAACAATACGTAGATCCCCGATTGAACCTCTCATAGACGTAGAGTTGGTCAGAAAAAACAAATTAATTTGAAAAATCGCGTAGTTCTTAAAGATTAATTGGAGATATCTAAGAAAAAGTGCGTAAAAATTGCTTTTTATAATTCGATTTTTCCATTTTATTCATGCGGAAAGCCGGTTACAGTTTACAATATTTGTATCTGATTAATGTAAGCATAGAAAAAGGCCGCTCCCTCAGCCATCTTTAGATGACTGAGGAGCGACCCCTTGATGCTTCATTTATTCAAAATAAGTCAGGATAAAAACAACGCTAATCCCGTATAAAATAACCGTAATTAAAATAGGCTTGTCTTCGAAAAGCAGCTTGTCCGGACTGCCCCCTTTTCCTTCGACATGAATCAAGTATAGGTAACGGAAAATACCATAAAGGACAAAGGGAATGGTCCACATCAATTGAATGGTATTGCCTGATGAGAATGTAAATAAAGCATAGCTGATAATGGTTGCCGTCGTCACAATACTGCTCATCTGACCTAACAACTCGGCATTGTAAAATTGCAAAACCTTACGCGGAGTTAAGCCATGTTTTTCGGCTTGTTTAAATTCATGTAGTCTTTTGGAAATCGCCAGAAACAAGGAAAGCAGCATCGTACACACTAAAAACCACGGAGTAAGCGGTACGCCGATCACAAGTCCTCCGCCGATGGCACGGAACACAAATCCTGCTGCAATCGTCATGACATCAACGATAACGACATGTTTGAGCACCAAGCAATACGCTACATTCATTATAAAATACGTGCAGAGAAGCAATCCAAATGGAACATTTAAATAAAAGCCCATACCAAGCGAGCTGAGCAGCAATAAAACACCAAAAGGCAAAGCGATTGAGGGGGAAAGTGCTCCGGAAGCCATCGGCCGGAAACGTTTGGTAGGATGCGCACGGTCTGCGTCTAGATCGAGAAAGTCATTTAATATATAGACGCAGGAAGAGGTAAAGCTAAACAGAAAAAATCCAATGACCGTTTGCAGGACCGCTTCCAGAGTCGCTACTTGTAAGGAGAAAATTAAGGCTGCGAATACCAGTATATTTTTCGTCCATTGTTTTGGTCGTAATTGTTCAATCAATGCAATAAATGAATTGCTGCGAACCATTTCCAATTTTGAACCTTGCATGTTTAGCTCCTTTCTATGATTTAGCAATCATCAAAACTCCAAGTACAATCGTTACTAAACCAACTACTCGTAACATACTGATCGACTCCCCGAAAATCCAGTAAGAGAGCACAAAGACAATGACATAACCGAGCGATACCATCGGGTAAGCAAAGGAAAGCTGGACTTTCGATAAGCAATAAATCCACAAAACAGCTGACAGTCCATAAAGAAACAGTCCACCAAGGATGTAGAAATTACTGATCAGCTTGATAACTTCCATTGAAGTTGCCTTGGTTGTCCCTAGCTTCAATAAAATTTGGGCGAAGGCTCCGAGAATAATCGAACCTACCAATAAAACATACTGCATCGTATCACCTTTCGTGAGTAGGTTGGATTATTTCACCGGCCTGATTTTTCGAGAGTAGAGTAAGTGTCTTTAATATAATTCAACGCTTCCTGGTGCTTTATAACGTTATTGCCGAGTGTGGTTATAACAAAAATCAATATAACGATCATTAATGCTTTTCTTATACGCTCCCGTTTTATCTGCATCATGAAATAAGCGCTGAGGAGGAAAAAGGCAAATAGATAATGTCCCGCATATAAGTACAAATCAAAATTAAATGCTCCCAGACCAAAACCTACAATAATGTGCAGAAGAACCGCGAAGAAAATGAATGGAGCTACCGTCCATACTTCTCTTGTTTTAATGCCTCTCACAAATCCAATAACTGCCATTACGATCATAGAAAAGCCAATTATAGTGACGTAGATCGGATAAGGACGGGTAAAATCGCTAACAAAGGCCATTATACCGGTATCCCTCAACACAAGATTTGGTGTCAAAATAGGACTGATAACTAATAGATAAATGGCTTTCCAGTGATGACTGAACGAGAATTGCGAAACGTAGCTGAAACCGCCCGCTTGCAAGCTATCCATCCATGAGGTAATCCAAGATTTCCCGCCAAAAAAGACAAACTGCAATAAAGTGAACGCTACAGCTAAGCCGATCGCTATGAGTGCAATATATAAGAATCTTTTGAGCTTTTTGGCATTTGATTTATCCATCATATTAACGAATAAAGCTCCGGCAAAAGGAACGATATTCGTTGAAGTCGCAGCAAAATGAATAAAAGCCAAGGAGGCTGGTGGGACCAAATTTGTTACTTCCTGCAGTCTAATATATTGTAAATATAGAACTGATAAGATAATGATAAATTGAACATACGGATATGAGTCCGGAATCATAGCTGTGAAAATGCTATAGGAGCTAACGCCGAAAAAAATAGTAAAAAGCAATGCTAAGGAATTTGTCGAGCCGCTTTTACGCAAGTAAAAATAAATCATAATAACACTGAGCGTGTTAACTATGGACTGCAGGATTAAGAAAAATAGATTGCCGATTGTAGAAGTAGAGATATAAGAAAGTGGTCCCGACAAATAATTAATTAATGGATGGATCATTGAAGCATTGCCCGAGCCATAGTACATGGATGGATCAAAGTTAAACAAATTTATCGTGAATGGCGCGCCATAAAAAGGACTATACTCGGCAAGAACAGCAGCGTTCTGCTTCATATACATGACAAATGGATAGTTGTTGAACAAATAAAAAAGGACAAATCCTATGAACAAATAAAGTGCTTTGTAATTATCTTGTTTGTTTTTCAGCACAAAACCTAGAAAGCCCATAAATACCCACCGATCATTATTATAGTTACAAAGAATGGATCAAGCCTTCCACCTTAGCTCCTCCATATTGGGAGAACGTTTGTTAATCAGGAAACGATGTTTAACTAATTGGAATAGCGGCATATCAGACAACGAGTCGGAGTACGCGCAGGAATTTTCATAATCGATTTGGAATCCATTTTCCTTTAAATACTCGTTAATCCGTACCGTCTTCTCTTCACCCTTGCAGTTGCTCCCATCTATGACATGGGTATAACCCTCGTTATTGCAGATCAGCTTCGTTCCGATTACTTCATCTACACACGGCAGCTTTTTGAAGTACTTCACATAAGCATGCGGTGAAGCTGATACAAGCAAAACATGGTATCCCGCTTCTTTTTTTCGTTTCAATTCGCTGAGCGCTTCCTTGTAAATCGATGTTTCCAATGAGGAATCATAGAACTCTTCCAGATCCGCTTCATTCAAATATCGGATTGCATAATAATAATAAGCCTTCACCTGTTCTACCTTCATAAGCCGAAGCTGATACAAAACCGTATATAGCCCGATTCGGATTAAATTAAAAATAGTAGACGGTCTCTTTTTTATTCCATACCATACAAACAGGAACATGGAATCGTTGCGGATAATTGTTTTATCAATATCAAATAGGGCAACTTTCTTTTGCATGTACATTTCCTTCCTTGCTAGCGATTCATAAATGCTCTTCACATTTTAACATAGGAAACACCGTCATAATTGTATTAATCTAATTAATTTTATTTTCAAAAATTAAAATAACGAAATTCATTAACCTAAAAGCGTAATAATAACGTGAAGTTTTATTTACTTGAATGCTTTCCCTCATGACATAAGAAGTTCATATTAATTTAATATTAGTAAAATGATTCCAAACTGTCAATGAAAAGAGCGACTGATTGCAAGCCCCTCTACTCCTGTCCGATATAGACAACCTCTCAATATTTTCCACGCCACTACCTTGCAAGGCACAGTACTGTGTGATAACATGTTGCCAGTAAGGGAGAAATGAAAATTATGGCAGAGTGGACATCTCAAGTTAGACGAGGAATATTGGAATATTGCGTTCTGTCCTTGATCGGCAGTAAGCCTACATATGGATACGAGCTGGTCACGATGCTGAACCGCTGGGAGCCGCTTGCTGTAACGGAAGGGACGCTGTATCCCATTTTACGCAGGCTGATTAATGAAAAACATCTTGAATCGTTCTGGCAAGAGTCCGATTCAGGCCCGCCAAGGAAGTACTATCGCTTGACCCCGCAAGGACAACAGCTAGTCGAGAATATGGCTCAAGATTGGAGCAAGATTGTCGAGGCTGTATATCAAATTGAAAAATTAAAGGTGGCAGGCATTTATGAGTCCATTGGTAAAGACATATTTGAATAAGTTCCATGTAAGCTTAAAAGCGTTGCCGGAGGAAGAACAGCAGGATGCAATTAGAGAAATCGAAAGCCATATTATGCACGGACTGCGGGACGGTCAATCGGACAAACAAATTTTAGCGAAATTAGGCGATCCGAAAAAACTGGCTAAAGCATATAGCAGCGAATATATTTCTCAGACAAACCCGCGCTCCTTCAAAGAAGTTATGACCATGATCGGCTTTTATTGTACAGCAGGACTTCTGAGTATTGCCGTCGTACCGATTTTAGGTGTAA
The DNA here is from genome assembly GCA_900105225.1 of Paenibacillaceae bacterium GAS479. Classification (NCBI taxonomy): domain Bacteria; kingdom Bacillati; phylum Bacillota; class Bacilli; order Caryophanales; family Paenibacillaceae; species Paenibacillaceae bacterium GAS479. The sequence continues at coordinate 2,331,891 of LT629764.1, forward strand.
TAGCTTACGGCTTTGGTTTTTGCGCCGTTATAATTGTACTTGCCGGAATTATTCGTTCCTTTGGCGTCACCTGGATTGATATGACCATTGCCCCCGGGTATGAAGTTCCGATTGTATGGAGCTTTCCCTTTGCACTTGTTATAGCCTCAATAATTGGCGCCATAGCCTTTATCAGTTGGAAGAAATTGAAGAACTATCTTGCCGCTCTATCCGACCGTTACCACAGCATGCTGAAAACCACAATTCGTGGTTAAAACGAAGGGGATGCACGGACCGATCCGTAGCATCCCCTTTATATTTCTGTGCGGTATAGCCGCCAATTAGGCTATTGGAATGTAGATGTCCAGCTCCGACTCCGACTGTGAATGCTTGAAACGTTCGTCATACAACTCAAAGTCAATTCCTTTCACAAGCTGAAGCCCATGCAGGGGCAGCCACTTGCTGTAAATCATCTCATACGTGTTCAATTGAGCCCTTATGGGTAAAAACAGCATAACGCTGTGCTGGAACGACTACTTTTGTCATCCCTTCGGGGACGTTCTCCGAATTGGATTCAAAAGCCGCCACATAGGTGAATTCCTCTTCAACGCCCGGCAGACAAATTCCGTAAGAGACGGCGGGCTGCAGCTTTCCTTCTATTTGATCTTCCCGTGGGATGAATCGCCCCCATAGTCCAGGTATATCACCTTCGCTTGAAGCGCTGCTCCATGCCATGCCAATAATCGTAAATTTCGCTTGTGCTACCAGTTTAGGTTCCATCGATATGCCTCCAGTAAACGTCACATACTCGACCATGCGTTGGATGGAATTAAGCTGTTTCTCCCTTACGGCAATTTCATCTTCAATACCGGAGGCTCTTTCCAGAAGGAGTTTTTTGATCTTGTCGACATCGTCCAGTGTTCCCTCGCGCTTCAGCTCCTGAATCGCCTCAATTCCTAGTCCCAAAGATCGAAAGAATAAAATCCGTCGCAGCTCTGGGATTTGTTCCGGGGAGTAGAGACGGTATGAATTGTCGGCTCCGATTCGAGCTGGCATAAACAATTCAATAGAGTCGTAATACCGCAGCGTCTTGGAAGTTATGCCGAACAAGCGAGCCATGAGTCCAATGGTAAGCAAGGTGAAATCTCCTTCCAGCAATGGTCTGTGTGTACATCCTACAACGTTGACCCTGGGGCAAAGTCAATATGAATCAAGCTTAAACTTACCATAAAATCGCACATGATTTTCGTAGGAATACATCTTCAGCCGGAAGTGGAACTGACATATGCTAAGAGCACAAGATCATGCAAAGAGCATAAGGTGCTGTCGTGCTTCCGCTCGCTTTTGAAAGCCAATATTACTAAATATTGGTTTATTTCGTTTCTTTAAGGAGGTGACTGAGAAAATAGTGCAGCTTTGATTTGACTAAATTTATGGAATGAAATTGATCTCATTAGGAGGATGTTTATGTTATCCAGGAGTGAGTTGTTCAAAAGAAATCCGGTTGCCATCTGGATTTTAGCATTTGCTGTGATGCTTTCTCAGCTCACGTTATATCCTACCGCTTCGTTGGCTGCAGGTGGACCCAACCTTGCTCTAGGCAAAGTTGTAACAGCTAGCGGATATTCCGATGTGTATGTAGCAAGCAATGTAAATGACGGCAATCCGAGCACGTATTGGGAAAGTGTAAACAACACCTTTCCACAATGGATTCAAGTGGATCTCGGTGCAAGCACCAGCGTCGATCAGATTGTATTGAAGCTTCCTTCCAGTTGGGAAACGCGTACGCAAACATTGGCGGTACAGGGCAGTACAAATGGCTCGACATTTACCAATATTGTCAGTTCTGCAGGTTACACATTCAACCCATCGACCAATAGCAACACCGTTACAATCGGCTTTACTGCAACGAGCACACGCTATGTTCGACTAAACATTACAGCCAACACGGCATGGCAGGCCGGACAATTTTCCGAATTCGAGATTTATGGATCATCCGTATCTCCTACCCCCACACCTACTCCTACTCCTTCACCATCTGGAACGTATCAAGCCGAAAATGCAGCACTCACGGCTGGCGCCAAAGTAAACACAGACCATATCGGCTTCTCGGGAACAGGGTTTGTAGACGGCTACTGGACCCAAGGTGCATCGACTACTTTTACGGTCAGCGCAGCTGCGGCAGGCAATTATAATGTAGCGCTGAAATACGGGAATGCTTCGGGCAATAACAGCACGGTAAGTCTTTATGTCAACGGCGCAAAAATCCGCCAGACTACGCTGAGCACCCTGGCAAACTGGGATACTTGGGGTACAAAAACGGATTTGGTGACTCTGAATGCTGGAAATAACACCATCGCCTATAAATACGATGCGGGCGATACCGGAAACGTTAATCTGGATCAAATCACAGTGAGTGCCTCAACCGCAACGCCGACACCAACTGCCACACCAACACCTACACCTACGCCCACCCCAACACCAACCCCAACTCCAACAGCAACTCCAAGTGCAACTCCAACGCCAACGCCAACGCCTCCAACTGGCGGCAACCTGGCTCTGAACAAACCGATTACTGCTTCCTCCACTGTCCACACATTTGTGGCAACGAACGGCAATGACGGCAGCACGGCTACATACTGGGAAGGAGGAGGCAGTTCAAGCCAGTTAACCGTCGATCTCGGATCTAACCACAACCTTACCTCCATCGTCGTGAAGCTGGACCCATCCAGCGCGTGGAGCACGCGTACACAAACGATCCAAGTGCTGGGCAATACCCAGAACAGTGCAGCTTTCGGCAATCTGGCCTCCCCTCAGTCGTATACGTTCAATCCTGCCAGCGGCAACTCTGTCACGATCCCGGTAACGGCTACCGCAAAGCAAGTGCAGTTGAACATCACGGCCAACTCTGGCGCTCCTGCAGGCCAAGTAGCTGAGTTCGAACTATACGGGGCCCCTGCTCCGAATCCGGATCTGAAAATCACCGGTATGTCCTGGACACCGACATCTCCGGTCGAAACAACCGCCATTACGCTGAACGCAATTGTTCAAAATAGCGGTACAACCGCTTCCGGAGCAACTACGGTCAGCTTCTATTTAGGCAATGAGCTTGCCGGCTCTGCTCCCGTTGGTGCATTGGCCGCAGGAGCTTCGACAACCGTATCGCTGAATATCGGGGCGAAAAACGCAGACACGTATCCACTTAGCTCCAAAGTCGACGTGAACAACACGGTCATTGAGCAGAACGAGAGCAACAACAGCTACACCAACACGGCTTCACTGACAGTCGCTCCTGTTTCAAGCTCTGATCTGATTGCAACAGCAGCCTGGAATCCGGGCAACCCAAGCGGCGGCAATACCGTAACCTTCACCGTCAATCTCAAAAATCAAGGGAATATCGCCTCGGCTGGCGGCGCTCATGCCGTAACACTCCTCCTCAAAAACTCAGCCGGAGCAACCCTGCAAACCTTCAGCGGCAGCTACACCGGCTCGCTTGCAGCCGGGGCTTCCACGAATGTTACGATGGGAACATGGACAGCTGTTAATGGCAGCTACAGTGTGTCAACTACGGTTGCCGCCGATGGGAACGAAGTAAGCATCAAGCAAGCCAACAATACGAGCACGGCAAACCTATACTCCGGTCGTGGAGCTAATATGCCTTTTACCCTTATTGAAGCGGAAGCAGCATCCAATTCGACGAATGGCACGAAGCTGGCGCCGAACTTCAAGCCTGGTGACTACGCCGGCGAAGCTTCTGGACGCTCCGCTGTGCAGCTCGATGCTACGGGAGAATATGTCGAGTTCACGCTGACTTCTCCGGCTAACGCCTTTGTCCTACGTAATGCAGTAGCGGAAAACACGACTGGTACGGTTAGTATTTATGCCAATGGTGCCAGCAAAGGCAAGTTCAACGTAACGTCCAAATTCTCTTACGTGTATGCAACACCGAGCACACTTGGCCGACTAGGTTATGACAATAGCGCCGGAGCAGGCCTGACTGCCTATTGGCTCTATGAAGATTCCCAGTTGATGCTTGATCAAGTGTATCCGGCTGGTACGAAAATCAAAATTCAAAAAGACGCCGGAGACGTGCCATGGATCTATGTCGACTTGATCGAAACGGAAAATGTCGCTCCGCCAGCTTCCAATCCTGATCCCAGCAAATACATCCAGGTTTCCGCTACCAAATCCATTGAGCAAGCGCTCAATGACTTTAGGCAGGATCCAACCAAGAAGGGAATTTTCATCCCTGCTGGTGAGTGGGAAATGAGCAACAAAATTTATCTCTATGGCCGCGCGACAGAAATTATCGGGGCTGGCCCATGGCATACCAAACTAGTAGCGCCGCAAAACCAATCCAACACAGATGTAGGTTTCAATATCGGCTCCACCGCTAACGGCTCCACCATTAAAGACTTGTCCGCATGGGGCAACTATATTTACCGAGTGGACGGTCCTGGCAAATTCATCGATGGAAACGGAATGCAGAACGTAACCGTGCAAAATATTTGGGTTGAGCACTTTGTCTGCCTGTATTGGGGAGTCAACTCCTCCAATAATACGTTTAAAGACAATCGGATCAAAAACACCTTTGCCGACGGCATCAATATGACGAATGGTTCCTCCTACAATGCCATCGACAACAACTACTCCAGAGGAGCCGGAGACGATGCCTTCGCCTTGTTCAGTGCCGTTGATGCCGGTGGTTCCTACAATGTAGGCAACAAGTACACGAATCTTACGGCAACCTGCGTCAGACGCGCAGCCGCTTTTGCCGTATATGGCGGTTCGGATAATCTCTATCAAAATCTGTACGGAGCTGATACGCTGACTTATCCGGGACTGACGATCAGTAGCTTGAGCTTCGGTTACAACACGCTGGGCTTTGGCGATAAGGATACGGTCATCGACGGAGTCACATTGGACCGTACAGGTGGCGATTTCTGGACCAGTGTCGGTGCAGATGACAAGATTAATGAGTACCAGAACTTCGGCGCCATTTGGTTCTTCGGAGGAGATCGGACGTTCAAGAACATCCTGGTGAAAAATGTGGATATTAATAATCCCGTGTACTTTGGGCTGATGTTTCAGACGAAGTCACCGGAGAACCTGGCCATGCAAAATGTCCGGGTCGAGAACGTCAACATCAACAACCCAACCCGTTATGGCATCAAGCTTGTCGCCAGCGCGGAGCAAGGGCAAGGACCGGTGGTCGGGCAAGCAAGCTTTACGAATGTGAAGGTGAATAACCCCGGTGTTGCAGCTATTTATGGAGAAAGCAAGAACCCGAACTTTACGGTTATAAGAGTTTCGGGCAATAACTGGTGATGATGGGTTAATGGGAACAAACCGCCCTCCCGGATGGGGAGGCGGTTTGTTTTTTAGCCTTACTTCGTCCGTCCATACTGTCTGGAGTAAGAAATAATGCGTTGATACAGGCTTTTATCCACCATGTTTTTCAGCGGGTAGAATTGTGGTCTTGTATTCACTTCAAGAATCCACGCCCTGCCGCTGCCGTCCAAGGCAACATCAAGCCCCAGCTCGCGGAATCCTCTGGAGTGCCGATCAAATTTTCGGCCAACCGCTTCCCCAAGTCTTCTCAGCTCTTGGTCTTTCTTTTGGATGGTTTCCTTGCTGAATCCAGCCTTAAGCATTGTTTGTGGGAAATATCCGATCGTCCCGCCTTGATTGTAATTAGTGGCGACTTTTCCCGGCTTGCCTATTTTGGTAAAAACCCCGGTACTCTTCCAAGCTCCAGTATTCGCTTTTTGAACCATAACTCGAATATCGAATGGTCGGCCACTAGTTGTGGCAAGATTAATGCCCTTTTGCAGCAGATAAGGACGCTGCTTAGCACGCGCGCTCAATTTCGCATAGAGCACATCGAAGCTCAGGTAATTGCTTTTTGCTGAATCGTGTTGCATTTGATAACTATTTCCCAGCTTTTTTATCCGCACGATGTTAAAGCCGCCCGAGCCATTAATGGGCTTGAAATAAACGGTTGGATACAAAGCAAACATCGCTTTCAGGTTGCTGTAGCTAAAAGCTACGGTTTTAGGTACATACGATTGTATAGCGCCGCCGTCAAGCAGCCACTTCGTTTTCACCAATTTACTACTAATTGTGGAACTTCGATAGCTCACCATGTAGGGCTCCCCTCCACACTTAGCATATGAGGGGGTTTAACAGCCTGTATGTGCACCCGTCCAGTACAGACACCTAATATCAGGAAGTCACCCTGATGATGTTGAGCCTGTGCTTGCATACCGACCAACTCGTATTGATCGTCAGAATGAACGATTAACGTTGATTAAGACTAGTAAAATTTACATAAAATTACATGGATATTTTATCTTTTTCTATTATTATATGGCTTGTAAGGCCGAGCAATAATACAGAAAGGAGGAGATATGCTCCTACATTCAGAGGAATTATAGTCGGATTTACAAAAGATAACCAAAAGGAGGAATATGTTTATGTTCAAAGGAATGATCAAGTATGGTCTTATGCCCGCTCTGGCCGTTAGCGTGTTAGGCGCGGTGGGGCCGTCTATTGCCGAGGCTGCTACGTCAGTCAAAGTGCAAGCGGTCAATGGCAGCACGGCGGCTTCATCCAATCAGCTGTATCCACAATTTAAAGTCATTAACAACGGTACGACCAGCTTGAATCTCGCCGACCTAAAGCTTCGTTACTATTTCACAGCTGATGGGGTGCAAGCACAAACGTTCAGTTCGGATTGGGCGGCCAAAGGCTCCACTGCGATTGCAACATCCAATGTGACCGGTAAATTCGTCGCCTTTTCTCCAGTCTCTAATGGGGCTGATACCTATTTGGAAGTTGGATTTTCCAGCTCTGCGGGCTCTCTCGCTCCCGGTCAGACAGTGGATGTGCAAACCCGTGTAAATAAGTCCGATTGGTCCAATTACACGCAGTCCAACGACTATTCATTCAATGCTTCCGCCACTTCCCTTGTTGACTGGAGCAAGGTGACCGCGTATGTGAGCGGCACTCTTAGCTGGGGTACTGCACCATCTTCCGGAGGCACTTCGACCCCAACTCCAACTCCAACACCTCCTGCCCCTACGCCTACGCCACCGACATCAACGCCTGCTCCGACCCCAACTCCAGCAACAGGGGCTCTGAATGACCGTTACTACCCTGCCGGAACCTCTGCCGATAGCATGAAGGCAATGGCCAAAAACATGACTAAATCGCAAGTCAAAGGACTACTCATAAGCCAAGTAGACGAGCATTGGAGCGTTATTCAAAGTAAGTTTGGATTCAAACAAAAAGTGCATGCTTACGCCTTCTTCATTGGACAAGCCACACGTGAGTCGACCCTTGACGCAAGTTTGGAGACTGGCGTGGACTCAGCACATTCCTACGGACCGCTTCAGACCGCCGAAACTGCATTTGCCAATGCGAATCCGAACTATATGAAGGAGAATGTACCTGAGCTTTTCCAGTATGATTTCACTCCGCAGAACTTCTATGATCCCGGCATTTCCACACATCTGGGCATTCGTAAAATGATCCACTTCTCCAATTTAGCGAGAGCAAGTTATACCGGAAAGGATGTTTTGCGCTATTCTTTGATTGGCTTTAACACAGGATGGATCAGCGGCTCCCCCGAAGAGTGGGTGAAGCAATACTCGGATGAGATTGCTGCGCTCGCAGGCTGGTACTTGAATAACGGACATCTGTATGACAATGTATGGACCTGGACGAACGACCCAAAAGTTGATCGATCAAATCCATGGTCATGGTATTGATGGTTTAAAATAAGTCTAACCCAAACAGCGGCAGCCAAGGATGAGAAAACAAGTCCTGGACTGCCGCTGTCTTATTGAACACTTGACCAGAACTGCCTGGTCCACCGGGTTTCTATTTTCTAGGTCACATCGTAGTTGTTCACTCGATTGAGGAACTGAATCGCTCGCGGGCTCCGCGGATTGCCGATTACCTGCTCGGGAGGGCCTGACTCAACGATGACGCCGCCGTCCATCATGACGACATGATCGGCCACATTCTCGGCAAATCTCATTTCATGGGTGACGATGACCATTGTCATCCCTTCGGCAGCCAGCTGCCGGATAACCTTCAGCACATCACCGACCAGCTCAGGGTCGAGCGCCGAGGTCGGCTCATCGAACAGCAGCACATCCGGATCGAGAGCCATCGCTCGGGCAATGGCAATTCGTTGCTGCTGCCCACCGGACAACTGATGGGGATAGGCTTCCGCCTTATCCCCAAGCCCTACCTTGGTAAGCAGCTCGGCGGCGCGACTGCGCGCAGCGGCCTTGCTTTTCCCTTGCACAGTGACTTGCGCCTCCATAATATTCTGGATTGCCGTCATATGAGGGAATAGATTGAACGACTGGAACACCATACCGGTGCGTTTGCGCAGAGCCAAAGTATCGGCCGCACGGATTTTATTGTCCTGCTGAAAATGAACGGTCATCTCTCCAATTTTCATCATGCCTTGATCCGGCACCTCAAGCAAATTGAAGCAGCGGAGCAGCGTCGTTTTTCCCGAGCCGGAAGGCCCGATGATAGCTAGTGCTTTGCCCTTTTCCAAGGTCAGATCGATGCCTTTCAACACCTCAATCGAGCCGAAGGATTTATGCAAATTATTGATTTCAATCATAGTCGTACCCGACATATAAGAGCCTCCCTAGCTTGCGGAATATCTCGCCAACCTTTTCTCCAGTATGCTTTGCAGCCAGGTAAGGACGGTACAGAACAGCAAATAAATGACCCCTGCCGCGCTGTAAACAAGTAACGGCTCGTAGGTAGTAGCGACGATCTGCTGCGAAACACGGAACATCTCCAGGTACATAATGCTGCCTGCCAACGATGTATCCTTCAACAGACTGATAAAGGAATTACCAAGCGGCGGCACGGATACGCGTGCAGCTTGCGGAATGATAATGCGGCGGAGCGCTTGTCCACGCGTCATGCCGAGCGAAGCAGCAGCTTCCCACTGGCCTTTTTGAATGGACTGAATGGAGCCCCTTACGATTTCGGAGCCGTAAGCTCCGACGCTTAACGTAAAACCGATCGTAGCTGCTGTGAAAGAACTCAAAATGATGCCGACATAAGTTAGGCCGTAGAAAATGATAAATAGCTGCAGCAACAATGGCGTGCCGCGGATGACCCAAACGTAGAAGCCGGCAACGAAACGGAGCGGCCAGATGGAAGATAGCCGGGCCAAGGCGGTCAGAACAGCCACTATCATGCCAAGGACAAAGGAAACGAGAGTTAAAGGAATGGTAAAAGCCACCCCTGCTTTAAGCAGAGGCAGCAGCGAATCGAGAAGAATATCGATCTGTCGTTCACTCATAGTGGCAGCTTCCCTTTATTCTTTATTTGGAGACGTCTTCCCCAAAATACTTCTCGGAAATTTTCAGATAAGTACCGTCGCTCTTCATGCCGGCAATCGCTTCATTCACGGCTTTGACGAACTCTTCATTGCCTTTGCGGAAAAGAGCCGCGTTTTTCGAAGCGTCGGTGGACTCGGCCGCAATCTTCATCGGAAGCTCAGGCTTCTGTTTTTTCAGATCCAAGAAGGAAAGGGAGTCGTTAACCGTCGCATCGATACGCTTGGAAGCCAGCAGGTCGATCGCCTGGTTGAAACCGTCTACTGACACGATTTCAGCTCCGTTGTCTTTAGCAAGAGTAGCCAGGTTGCTGGAAAGCGTCTGTCCGGATTTTTTGCCTTTCAAGTCGGCAAAAGTTTTGATATCGTTGTTGTCTTCACGTACGATCAGAACCGCTTTGGAAACGATATAGTCGTCGGAGAAGTCGTATTTCGCTTTACGCTCGTCGTTGATCCCAACTTGGTTGAAGATGACGTCGAACCGCTTTGCATCCAGACCTGCAATAAGGGAGTCCCAAGGCGTCTGGCTGAACTCCGGCTCAAGGCCCAGACGTTTCGCCACTTCCTCGGCAATCTCCACGTCAAAACCCGTCAGCTTGCCCGAAGCATCATTGAAGGAGAATGGAGCATAGGTTCCTTCCGTTCCGATTCGCATCTTGCCGCTGGACTTGATTGCTTCCCAAGAATCTCCGCCAGCGCCAGTTTCGCCTGTGGCATTGGTTGCAGGGCTTTCAGAAGGTGCAGGCGTATTTGTATTGTTATTCTTGCTGCCGCAAGCGGCAAGAATGAGGACAGTAACGATTAGCAGCAGGGCTGCAAAGCTTTTTCTTTTCATGACAGTTCCCTCCAGAAGTACTTTCTTTTTTATAGATGACTTAATGAAGTTTACATCCCTTGCAAAGTCATGTCAATTAAAATTCCGATCATTCTTGTTGGAATTAAATAAATCATTCCAATTGTAGACTTATTTTGTTCATCATTCCCTGGACTTCCCGCTTTATGCCATCTGGCAATTTAAAAAACACGACCGGGATCGCATCCCGGTCGTGTCCGCTTCAAAACTAAAGACTCTGCACCGTCACTCCGGAAACCGGATCAAAGGTCAACATCTTCGTTCCAATCTTATCGATGAAGAAACGGTCATGGCTGACCGTCACAACAGCGCCGGGGAAATGGATCAGCGCTTGCTCCATTACCTGAATGCTCGTCAGATCCAGATGGTTGGTCGGCTCATCCAAAATTATGACTGCTGCTCCCGAGAGCAGGCATTTGGCAAGCGCCACGCGGGCCTTCTGTCCACCGGACAGATTGCCAATGACCTTGCTCAGATCCGCTTCGGAAAATTGCAGCATGGACAGGAATTTATTCACCTTTTTACGGGGTGCATCCAGTCCCAGTCCGTACGTATTCACCGCATGGCTCACCGTATCCTTGGGATCAAGCTCCTCCCACATGCGGTTGAAGTACGCATATTGGACTCCCTTTTCCCAGGTCACCTCGCCGCTCGCAGGTTTCTCCTGTCCGGTAAGTACCTTGATGAGCGTCGACTTTCCACTGCCGTTGGGGCCCGCGATGACGTAGCGGTCTTCCTTTTGAATATCGAAGCTAATATCTTGAAAAATCGTCCGCTCCTCGTACACTTGTCCGATGTTCTTAACCTCGCATAACCGATCCGGAAACCGCAGCCGCTCATAAATATCCGTAATCAGCACGTTCACAGGATGCGGCTCGATCCGTTTCTTATTCTCCGCCAGTTGGCGGGAAAGCCGATCCTTAGGTGATTTTTTGCTCGCACGGCTGTCGATGGCTTCCGCCTCCATGAGCAGCAGCTCTTCCTCCCACTCAAACTGACGGTCCAGCTCCTTCTTGCGCATCTTCTTTTTACGAATATAATCGGTGTAATTGCCGTCGTACTCCTGAAAATGATAGTTCTCGATCTCGATCGTCTTCGTCACGACCTTGTCGATGAACTGCCGATCATGGGACACCAGAATCATCGCGCCCTTGAAACGGTACAGCCACTGCTCCAGCCAAGCGATGCCTTCTATATCCAGGTAGTTGGTCGGTTCATCAAGCAGGACGACATCGGGCTGTTCAATAAGCATCTTGGCGAGTGCAGCACGGTTTCTCCAGCCTCCCGACAGCTCATCGACGGGCTGGTTGCGCGAAACTTCATTGAAGCCGAGTTTTGTCAGAACGGTGTTGATCTCAACGGATACATTCCAGCCGTTTAAATGTTCCATTCCCTCGAATAGCTCGGCCTGCCTCGCCAGTAGCCGATCCATTTCGCCGTCATCAGTGACGACGCCAAGCTTCTCGCCTATTTCCTGCAGCTCCCGCTCGATAAGCGCCACTTGCTCAAAGCAGTTTTCCAGCTCCTGCTGGACAGACAAGCTCCCTTGCAATTCCGAGAATTGCGAGAAATAACCGATATTAATCTGAGGATCTACCTCTACTTTTCCGTCCGTCGGTTCTTCTTTGCCCAAGATCAGCTTGAACACCGTCGACTTCCCCGCGCCGTTCCGTCCGATTAGAGCGACCCGCTCCCCCTGACTAATGCGAAAATAAATATTGCGAAAGATCAGGGATTCTTCATATTTCTTCGTGACGTTCTCAAGCCGAATGACGCTCATCGCTATCTCCTCTGATTCGTTCTATTTGCCCCATTATACACCAGGTCGCTGCAGCACATGGCGGAAAGGACTCCCGGTCCATTGTTAACGGCTCCTCTTTAGCCGTATAATAACACCAATTATTTCTAGTTTAATTTGAAAGTGATGGAGGGATCGCGGTGGTTTTTGTAGCTTTACTTAGAGGCATCAACGTTGGCGGCAATAATAAAGTGGACATGAAGCTGCTCAAGGGAACCTTTGAGCGAATTGGCCTGAACAATGTTCTTACCTACATTAATACAGGGAATATTATTTTTACTGACTCTGTTCATTCTGTACAAGAGCTATCCAGCCTGCTAGAGGAAGCCATCCAGCGAGACTTCAGTCTGTCTATCCGTGTCATGGTCCGCAGCTTAAAAGAGATTAAGACCATTATGGACGCCCTGCCAGAGCATTGGATGAATGATACGAGCATGCGCAGCGATGTGCTTTATTTATGGGATGACATCAATGAGGAGTCCGTGCTGGAGACGATGATCATTAAACCGGAATTCGACCGCGTCATCTATGTAAGTGGAGCTATTCTTTGGTCGTACGATAGGGAACATGCGGGGAAAAGCGGCATGAACAAACTGATTGGCACAAAGATCTACCGGCACGTGACCGTCCGTAACGTTAATACGGCTCGAAAAATCTACGAACTAATGCGAACCGCAGCTGAGCGCGAATAAATTTGCTTGGATAACATTTTCATTTTATATTCCTTAACGAGAATATTCCTTATAAGATATATTTAGAGCATGATTTTTGATGATTATTTACTGGAATGGCAAGGGCAGACTAGAAGGATATAGCATTTACTACAATCCTATATTGGAGGAATTTACATGACAGAAAGCCAAAACGGAACAAACATGGAGGAAGGCAGGTTAGTTATTACAAGAACCTTAAAAGCACCTCGCGAGCTGGTGTTCAAAGTATGGACAGAGGCTGAGCACTTGAAGCAATGGTGGGGGCCAAAAGGCATGAACATCGAAGTTAGTAAGTTTGATCTCCGCCCTGGCGGCATGTTCCATTATAATATGCTCACTCCTGACGGCCATGAAATGTGGGGCAAGTTCGTTTACCACGAAATCGTAGCACCGGAGAAACTCGTTTTCACCAACTCCTTCTCGGATGCAGAAGGCAATACTGTACGTCCCGAGTTCAGTCCTGTGTTTCCAATTGAAATCATGAATGTAGTCACATTCACCGAGCAGGATGGCCAAACTACGCTTACCCTGAGCGGTGGCCCTCACAACGCATCTACAGAGGAGCAAGAGTTCTTCAAGAGCATGTTCGAGTCCATGAAGCAAGGCTTCGGCGGCACCTTCGATCAGCTCGAGGAGTACTTGGCGAGGGTTTAATCTGCTACTTGAATAGGGCTGTGATCGTCACCACTAGGGTGACGGTCACAGCCCTATTTTTAGAACCAGCCAACGAACCTATCAACTCCGATAATAAGAAAGTACCCAGCACACACCATTCCGGTCGGTAACAATGGCTAGAAGTCCATTAAAAGGAGCTTCATATACTTCCGTATTAACGGTTCCGCTCTCTGAGAATTGTCCATAAATGCTGCGAAATTTCTCCTCCGTCTCGATCTTCAGGAAAACTCTCACATAGTCGCCTTGCAGCACAGGCTTCGCGGCCCGAGTGTCGGCGAACTTAATTACAGTACCGTCTGCATGCAGATCTGCGTTGTAAACCTCTTCTCCCTGCTTACGAAGGATTTCAATGTTACCGCCAAGAACATGTTGATAATACTTGATTTCATCCTTACAGTTCTCCACGACGATAAACGGATGCACGATCATCATCATTGTAGCCTCCTTAGGATTATACGATCATATTTGTAATGGCTTCCCACCTACGTTGCATCATGCTCAGTCAGATTGTTCAGCACTGTTTTTAACAGCCCCATCATCAAGTCATACTGCTCATCAGCGATTCCCTTTCGGGTTTTGTTCTTGACGCGATCCAGCGCTTTCTGCACCTTAGGCACAACCTGACGTCCCGACTCTGTCAAAAAAAGCAGCTGATAGCGATTGTCGGCAGGATCAGCCTCTCTCCGCACATACCCCTCGGCTTCAAGCTTGGCGATCGCCTTGGCGGTAGTTGTTTTGTCTATGAGCAGCTTCTCGCTCAGCGCCTTCTGCGTCACTGCTTCTTGGAACGCAATCGCCATCAGAAAAATATACTGACCGCTCCCGATCCGATAAGGTGCCAACTCCGTGGAGATCAATACTTGCATATGACGGTAGATGGCCGAAATATATTGACCGTGCGATTCCGTTGAACCTTTGCCATGAGGCGTCCATTGTTCGTTCAGTTTACTTCCCCCTAAATAGGATGTTATTGCAACTAATTTCAGTATATGCATAATAGGATGCTATTGCAACTAATTTCGGAACAGGGATTCCGCGATAAAATTATAAAATATGGCTATATGCCTTTGAAGCATGCCGATTAGGGTAAAAATAATCATAATTCGAATGCCGGCGCAGCCCAAAACGCGCTCCCGGCGGAAGGAGAGCTCCATGCTAACGAATAAGTCTAGCCGCAGGCTGGGTCTAACTGCCGCGCTTGCGACCGTTTTGCTATACGGCTGCGCAGCACAAACCGATGGCAATACCGGCGATACCGCCGGTACTGGCCAAAGCGAAAAGCCCTCCGTTGGCAGCCCGTCCGCTCTGCCCACAGCAAGTCCGGCACAGGCAGAGGAAAATGGCGCCAACGAGAAGGCCTTTCCCTACCAGGTATCGACACTGGCGGAAGGCCTTAACTTACCTTGGGAGATCGCTTTTGCACCGGCTCCGGATTCACGGATTTTTTTCACGGAGCGGCCGGGGAATCTGCGCGTCATTGTGGACGGCAAGCTGCAGCCACAGCCGCTGCTGGAGGTTCCGGCCCCTTCCTACGGTGAAGGAGGGCTGCTTGGACTGGCGCTTGATCCTGATTTTGCAAACAACGGTTATGCCTATGTCTACCACTCCTACCCAGATGGAGAAGACATCAGCAATCGTTTGCTGCGTCTGAAGATTGGGGAGCAGTCAGCCAAGATCGACAAAGTGCTGTTGGACAATATTCCTGGCAGCGTGAATCATAATGGGGGAAGAGTGAAGTTCGGACCGGACGGGATGTTGTATGTCACGACAGGTGATCGGTCAGAGACCGGGCTGCCCCAGAATAAAACCAGCCTGGCGGGAAAAATCCTGCGTCTTGCACCGGATGGGTCCGTTCCGAAGGACAATCCCTTCAAGGGCTCATTAGTATACAGCTACGGCCATCGTAATCCTCAAGGGCTGGCTTGGCAGCCGGAAACAGCCCTGCTTTACAGCTCGGAGCACGGCTCCTCCGCACATGACGAGATTAATCGCATTGAAACTAGCGGCAATTATGGCTGGCCCTTGATCCAAGGAGATGAAAGCGGAAGCGGACAGCAAGGAGAAAGTCTTAAAACGCCCCTTGTGCACAGCGGCTCGAACGAGACATGGGCTCCTTCCGGCATGACTTTTATTACACAGGGGCCATGGTCCGGAGAACTGCTGGTTGCTGCGTTGGCAGGACAGCGGCTGCTGCATATAACGCCTGATAAGGAAGGACAAGCAGCCTCTGTGGAGACTCTATTCAAGCAAGATTGGGGACGCCTACGCAACGTTTCGGAGGGCCCGGATGGCACACTTTATGTACTAACGAGCAATCTGGATCGCGGCGCACCGTCGGAAGGTGATGACCGAATTTTAGCGCTGACACCAACCTGGAAGTAACGTCCTGTTTGCGCAATTGTGCTTTCGCATCCTTTGAGGTAATCCAATCCTGGAACATATATGACGGAAGGGCGGACACCGTAACGGAAATGAGAACCTGCATATAGAAAAGTCATAAAGAGAGGGAGCCGCGAGGCTCTCTTTTTCTCGTTTCAACCGACTAGCATTCTTTTAATTTGTTTGTTAGTAGCCGTGCCTCTTCAACCCCCCCGATCGTTTTTTGGATCCAGGCTTCAATCATCATTACGAACTGAACTGTAACTTAGGTAATACAGCTAGAGTCATATATGTGGTCTGGCGAAATCGACTAGGTGACGGAGTAGGCAGCTTTGACGCTATTTTTGACGTGGATTTTGCTTGTAGAAACGCTAGAATCAGAGGAATTGACTATTCCGGGCCATTCCGTGTGGAAGCCAGCGGAACTAGGCTTTTTGTTTATGATATTTAATATAAAATCCCATTTGATATTCGAAGGTGGCCCGCTTAAATAGCTTGTTATCCGTCCTTTTGAATATGGAATTTACAAAAGCCGGATAATCACTCGAATGAGTTGACTGTCTGGCCTTCTTTTATCAATAGATAGATCTGCTCTAAATCAGGCAACATATACATAGAGGTTAGTGCCGCTAGTCGTCAAACGAATGTTTGAACTAGACTCTAGACCCGAGAATTTAGCATAACTGCAACCAGGTCTAACTTCCAAGTCAGCCTCAAACGAGCCGATTTCTCCCCCTGCAGGGCTCTGCCAAACTTCGTATTCCACCTCCGCCTTATTCCCTGCATTGCAAAGCATTTCATAATGATGTCTGGAGCCTGGAGGGATAAAGATATCTGAAGGCACGGAAATAGGCCCATCCTTTTCTTCAAAAACCAAAGTATAGATTCCGGTGTTATTGTGGATGTCATAACCTTGTGTACGAGAAAGGGACCCAAGATCATCCTCAGAAGGATTAAGATACAAATTTGAAGAAAAGACACTAAACACAACAATGAGTAAAATGAACAGGACAAGTATAGCAGCAGAGCTTGAAAAAGAATTCCCCACAGAATATTACCTCCGGATTTAAAGTGTTTCTCTCTAGTTCTATTCATATTCGCTCAGAGATTAGAGAGACACAGTTAAAGCCTCGGTAATTCGCCTTTTTCTATGGCGCTAGACGGCATAGAATCGTTGGCTCTATCAAAGTTAAGTACAGAACACTTCATCCAAGGCACACGCGGCCCACATACCCATTCAAAAACCTCGGAACAACCGCCCTCACCAATCTTCCTGCCAAGCCTCTCATCCATGATGACTGCTCCTTTTTACTCGATTCTACATAGTTGTGATTACATTATGTTGTTATCAGATTGAGCGCAAGCAAGCTAGGTTAACTATAGATTGCACGAATAATTTCCCGTCGTTATAATAAAACTAAAGAAGGAGCCGTGCGCCAACACGACTCCTCCGGCACAGTAGACCGCTTCAATGGCGGTCGGCTTCAGTCAATCAGTCAGAAATAGACCGTTATCCTGCTGAGATGGGCGGTCTATTTCTTTTGGTTAATTACTGCAATGATGGCAACAACCAGCGTCAGCATCGCTACTATAAGCGCACTAAAAACAATCATTCATAAAATTGAAGTATTTTCCTCGGGAGGGCCATACCAATGAGGGATGCTGCGGAGGGTCAACAGAAGCACGGGCAGCAAGAACATAACGAGACGATGCCGTTGTTGTCCACTACGGACAAGAACGGAAGGATGACTATGCTCGGACCGGGACGTCGCATCGGACGTACGGCTCCGATGCTGCCATGGTTGCTCACAGCCACTGCACTGTGGGCACTGACAAGCTCCGTGCCGTTCGGCGCACTGCTCGGCCTGGCGCCGACACCCGCGATCAACATACTCCTTGGTCATCCGGTTACGGTGGGTGCCGCATTGGTGCTGCTGTTCTTCGCGATCGTTGCAACCGGCCGATTGTACTCGCAAGCGTTAGAGCAGTTCGGACAGACCAGGGTCGCCGGCCTTTTCAAAACGCTAGTGTTTGCAGGAGGACTCGCCGCAGACGCGGGAGTCCTCCTATTCTGGATGCTGACAAGCAATCCGTCGCGCCCCTTCGACCTTGAGGCCATAGCAACGTCGACGACGATCCCGCCAGAGCTCGGCGCCGTCGTCGGATTTGGCTTCGCTCTTTTGGCCGCCTTCGCGCTCCTGCGCCTGCCTAGCTCAATCGCCCACGCCCGGCGCCGGCAGGCGGACATCAGGCGTCTCCGCTTGGAGGGTTCGTCATTCACAGGGACGTTGACCGCATTGAACTTCACTAACAGATGGCTCTTTAATCTCCCGATGTTCACGGTCGAGGTAAGTTATATCGTCAACGATACTCCTCTTGTCATCTCGGCGCACATGCGCACCAGTGCCGACCGCGTTCCCGTCGTTGGCTCGCGCATGCTCGTGCTAACCGACTTTCATGGAACCACCCACGTGGAGCTGGACCTGTCCAAGGGAGCGGTTTTCGAGCCGGACGTGAGCAAGTACGCCTCACCGGACTATTGATTTTGCCCCTCCAGACGTTGTTATTGTCACGACAAAAAGTAGAGCAGCTCGCTTAATGACCCGATAATCTTAAATGGCTGAGTCGATGATTTAGCTGGTAATCCCCTTTTTTTGTGGTCAATCCATATTCCTTTAATCCCTAAACGCTGCGGTGCCGCTACTTCCCACTCAAAGTTGTCTCCGACCATCCACGTTTCGCCAGCGGCGACCCCTAACTGTTGCAAGGCATGAAGATAAAAACGCTCTTCCGGCTTACCCATGCCGAGATCCCCTTCAACCAAAATACAGTCGAAATGAGCCTCAAGTTCAAACAGGTGGATTTTTCTCCACTGCGTATTGGCATTTCCATTTGTCAGCAACGCAAGCTTGATGCCTTTAGCCCGAAGCTTTTTAATCGTCTCTATGGATTCGGGAAATAAAGCAACTAATTTATCTCGTTCTAGTCCGTACGTAGTGGCAATATTACCGGCTAGATACAGATCATGGAGACCCAGCTTCTGTAGCGATGCGGAGATAATTTCTTGTCTCACTTTAGCTAAATCAAGCCTTCCTGTTCGATGTCTTTCTGGATCACTCCAGTACCAGGAAGCCTGTTCTTTAATGAGCATGAGAAGCTCTTCCGCATAAGCAGCTTCTACTTCTGGCATATGGTATCGGATAGAGTTCCTCCAGCACGCATCCGTGTCTACACCATGGTCAAATGAAATAATCGTATCATCCATATCCAGTAATATTGCTTTTGGCGGTATTAACTGCATAGAATCACATCCAGCCCTAAATTTATTACAGATTGCAGGAATAAACTTACAACGTTATAATAAAACTAAAGAAGGAGCCGTGCGTCAACACGACTCCTCCGGCACAGTAGACCGCTTCAAAGGCGGTCGGCTTCAGAATTGCGATCAGAAATAGACCGTTATCCTAGCAGATGGGCGGTCTATTTCTTTTGGTTAATCACTGCAATGATGGCAACAACCAGCGTCAGCATCGCTACTATAAGCGCACTAAAACCGATCATTAACGTCAAAGCATCTTTAACCTCCATGGGCATCCCTCCCTTCTCGGAGAGGTAGCCAACCGCCCTTGCAAGCCGTTCTATGTGCTTGTCTGATTATAGCATAATTTGTAAAAAAATAGCCTTAAAGCATACTCGGTCTAGCTAATTGTTTTTATTTCGGAGGATAGTATTGTTCTTGCCCCGATCCTTAATATTCTTCGGTGTATTGCCTTTCAATTGGTTTTCGAACACGAAGTTTGCCGCATGAGGAGCCCCAATTAATACACCGTTATTCTGGTTTCTCGCGATATGATTACGTTGAATATCATTAAAATCCGATCCGATCGCCACGCCGCTTTGGCGGTTGTTTTTGATTTTGTTGCCGAAGGCCAGATTATAGTTAAATGAGAACAGCAAGCCGTTTTTATGATTGTTCTTACTGGTGCTATCTATAATAAGGTTATTCGTGCTGCGGCCAAACACACCGTTACCGCCGTTATGCTCAAGCTTATTGTCCAGGATAAGAGAATTGTCCGATCTGCTAGTCCTGATTCCATCGCTTTTGTTGCCGGAAATCCGATTTCCTACGACTGCATTATGCAAGCCTCCGCCGACCTCAATCCCGAATAATGAATTGTTCACTATTTGATTTCGGACGATCCAATTTCCCGATGACCCACTGAGTTGAATCCCGTTCCCCATTCCAGTCTTTCCGATACGTTCAATCTTGTTTCTCAGCAACAGATTGCCTTCTGAACGATCCGTGAAAATGCCAACAGGTCTACCCTTTCTCGTCTTTTCGCTTATATCGCTGATATCATTCTCCAAGATTTGATGGGATTTTCCTTGAACGATTCGAATGCCGCCGGAAATGTAGTTCCTAATTTTGAAGCCGTCGATTTCCACTCCTGCGACGCCCTCCAATTCAAACGCCTCCGGTAAAATGAATCTTCCGTCGAGAACCGCGCTACGCTTGGTTTTGGCTACAATGCGAAGATTATTTTTATTATCCTTGATTCTCACGTTTTCATGATAAACGCCCTTATGCACCAAAATAACGTCACCTTCGTTCGCCGAAGCAACCGCGTCCTGAATGGCCGTTGGACTGCCCGGGAACACCTTTATGACCGCCATTCCTATCCCCCTACCAATCGAAATTAATGATTTAGTATTAGTAAATTCCTGTCGGCACAATAGGGAACCGATCTACCGTCTAGGGAGCTTCGCCTTTTTTTGGGGGTTTTGTTTTGACAGCGATTGGTTGGGGGTTGCTTATCATTGAACCGGCCTTATGAAAGCGCATAATTATAGGCAATATTGCGCTCGACTTCATGCGACCACTGAACCTGCTCGGCATTTATTTTTCGGAGGACCTCGGCAGCATGGTCAGTGCACTCGTGAACAAAGCCATTCCACTCGTGATAATGGCTTCATTACTGCTCGAATTCCCGATGCCGGACAGTCCGGCTGCGTCGTTTGTCACCAGTTGCGTGCTGAGCTTTATGATTCTGTGGCTCATGAGTGCGATAGTCGGACTCGTAGCGTTTTGGGTGGCAGAGCTCGGTAATCTCTGTATGGTCAAAGATGCATTCATCCGCGTATTGTCCGGAAGCATGGTTCCGCTCTGGTTCTTCCCCGAAGGACTGCAACAAATATCGGAGTGGACACCATTCGCGTGGTGTATCGGACGACGGGATGAGACGTGGTCTAAAAAAGGGTCAGCCCGGATTTATCCGACTTGACCCTTTTGCGCTAAGATTTCCAATTGGAGAAACGGACATGAATGGACGCAACTTCCGATCGCGATCCAATTCGGATTGGAGGGCCCCAGAAGCCATAACCGGAAGAGACAATAGAATTCAACTGGCCTTTTTGCAGTTGGCCCCAATCATTTTCGAACAACCTGGAAGTAATTAAGTTACCCGGTGCAATCTGACCCTTATGGGTATGGCCGGAAACCATCAAATCAATGCCCTGCTCCTCCGCTATATCCAGCTCGATCGGTTGATGCTCCAGCATCAATATTGGTTTGGAGCGGTCGATTTCTTCCGTTAACGAAGCCAGATCCGCTCTCTCCCTCTCACTGTAATCCTTCCGCCCGACCAGCGTCAGCCAGCCTCCAACCTCGATCGTCTCGTCATACAGCACCTGAATTCCGCTCTCTTCAATAAGTCCAATCAGCTCTTCCGTCTCACCCTTGTACTGGTCATGATTGCCTAGAGAGGCGAAAACGCCGAGCGGCGCTTCAATTTTCGCTAAAATATCGCCGATGCCCTTGTCTTGAAAAGGAAAGATGTCGTCATCCACAATATCGCCTGGGAGAACGACGATGTCCGGCTTCAGCGCGTTTATTTCCTCCACCATCCGTTCCGCATGGCCTCTTCCTGATAAGTAGCCGAAATGCATATCGGATGCCATCACAATATGAAGCTCACCGCTCTCCGGGCCTTTTTTGTCGATATTGACGTCATAGGAACGCACGGTAGGGCTGAAAGCGTTAAAGCTTCCATAACCGAGCAGGATGATCAGCAACATCAACGTTGCGATTCCTGACCACTTTTGGACGGAATGTCGCGGTACCTTCGTGAGCTTAGTCAACCAGACCGTCAGATGAACGAGCGGTAACAGCATGGCTAATAAACCGAATATAGCTATCCAATAGCTGCCGATGACGCTCAAGATAGCTGACCCCTCGATAACTCTGGACAGTATGAGAGAGCTTGCCAGAAAAAGGAGTACAATAATATAAAAAAGCCGGAACCGCTGCGATACCACTGGTTTGATCCACGTCCAGCCACTCCAGCCGATGTAGAATACGATCAAGAGGTACAAAGCGAGAAATGCGAGCCCGATAACGATAAACATGTTGCCCTCCTTTGGGATACTGCCCCTTATTATACTCTGATTGGAGGATACAAAAAAACATCGTCACGGCGCATAGGCTGCGTGGCGATGTTGATTAAGTGGGGACTGCTAACTTGGATAAATATTGCATGTATAAACCTGCACCGTTATAATAAAACTAAGTAAGGAGCCGTGCGTCAACACGACTCCTGGCACAGTAGACCGCTTCAAAGGCGGTCGGCTCCGGGTATAAGATCAGAAATAGACCGTTATCCTGGTAGAGGGGCGGTCTATTTCTTTTGGTTAATTACAGCGATGATAGCAATAACAAGCGTCAGTAGCGCTATAATTAGCGCACCAAAACCGATCATCAGCGTCAAAGCATCTTTAACCTCCATGGGCATCCCTCCCTTCTCGGAGAGGTAGCCGACCACCCTTGCAAGCCGTTCCATGTGCTTGTTCTAATATATCATAATCTTCCAATAAAAAGCGCTCATTTGTTCGTGTTTGAGAACTTACAACCGGTCTATCCCAGTCCATTCAAGATCAATATTTGAACAATAGAGAATAATCCACCGATGAGAAGAGGCTGCGACGAACCTGTTGCCGTCTTCTTTGTGCTTAGTAATGACAATGACGGCTTCCAAAATGCAATATATGGTTTACATTGTGCAATGCACAAATTACAATCTTTTCAATCTATTAATAGTGAGTTTGAGCTTGATGAGTGGCGGATCAACGCAAATATTTTTGAAAACCAAAAATATTTCTACCGAGGAGAGATCAAATTCCTATGAACTTAGCCGCCAAGTTGACGCAAAGATTCAAAGACCTCGCTAACCAGGAAGAGCAGCATAAGCTAAAGGGTTATCAAGTCAAAGCGGAGTTCATTCGAAAACGGAATCTGGAAGCATGGGACGAACAGCGGCTGCAAGCGGAATCCCTCCGGTTAAAAAAGAAAGCAACATCAGGTACGCCCTTGGACGAGCTGCTTGTCGATGCCTATGCGCTAGTCTGCGAAGCAGCGAAGAGAACGCTCGGATTACAGCCTTACGATGTCCAGATCATGGCTGCCATCGCTCTGCATGAGGGATTTTTGATCGAGCAGCATACCGGCGAAGGAAAAACGCTCTCTGCTGTTATGCCTGCTTATCTAAATGCGCTAACCGGCGAAGGCGTTCATGTACTGACTTTTAACGACTATTTGGCAAATCGAGATGCGGAATGGATGGGCCCGATCTATCGTTTCCTCGGGTTAACAGTAGACTCGGTTCAAGCTGGCATGAGCCTGTCCGAAAAACAGGGAGCGTACGCCGCCGATATAACCTATGTTACAGCGAAAGAGGCGGGATTCGATTATTTGCGCGACACGATCGCACTAAACGAAGCCGATACCGTGCATCGTCCTTTCCGCTACGTCATCGTCGACGAGGCGGATTCACTGCTTCTCGACGAAGCGCGAGTGCCGCTAGTCATCGCTGGTGAGCCGGACTCTTCTGGCAACGACGGCATTCGTTTCGCAGAAGTCGCTCGGCAGCTCGATCAGGTAGAGCATTACGACTTTGACGAGTCCAAGCGGAACGTTTATTTAAATGAAGCGGGCTCGGCAATAGCGGAATCGCTGCTGGGATGCGGCAATTTGTACGAAAGCTATAATAGTCATCTGTTGTCGTCCTTAAATTGTGCGCTGCATGTGAAATCGTTATTGAAAAAGGACGTCGATTACATCGTCCGGGACAGTGAAATCGAGCTGATTGACGAATATACCGGCCGCGTGGCGGAGAACAGACATTTACCGGAAGGATTGCAAGCAGCTCTAGCGGCCAAAGAAGGGCTGCAGTCGAAAACCGGCGGAGAAATTCTCGGGACGATTACCCTTCAACACTTCCTTAGTCTGTATCCGAAGATTTGCGGAATGACGGCTACCGCGCACGCTTCCGCCATGGAGTTTGAAGATATTTATAATCTGCAGGTCGTGCAAATTAAGCCGAACCGGACAAACATACGGATCGACCATCCGCTCCAGATTTATACCCATAAAGAAGCCAAACTTAAGGCGCTTATACAAGAAATCTCGTCCGTCCATGCGACAGGACGTCCAATTCTCATTGGTACGTCAAGCGTCGAGGAGTCTGACATGCTGGCGGAGGCGCTAGCGGTTGCCAACGTATCTTGCCATGTTCTGAATGCGAAAAACGACGCAAAAGAAGCCGAGATCATCGCTAAAGCGGGAGAAATCGGTGCGGTGACGGTGTCTACGAATATGGCTGGACGCGGCGTAGACATTCGGCTCGGCGGCGGCAACCCCACGCAAGCAGAAGCTGTCGCCCATCTGGGCGGGTTGTACGTGATTGGTACACATGTGAACGAAAGCTTGCGGATCGACAACCAACTTCGCGGGCGTTCTGGCCGCCAAGGCGACCCGGGAGCTTCCGTATTTTTCGTAAGCTTGGAGGACGAGTTGCTGCTTCGGTTCGGACTCGATAAAGCATTTCGCAATTTTAAGCAGGATGAGGCTCTCGAAAAGCCGGCGCTCCGCAGCAAAATCGCGCATTTTCAGCGTGTTGCTATGGGCCAAAACTTCGATATCCGCCAGGAACTGAATCATTATTCGAATATGGTGGAGGACCAAAGGCGTATTTTGTACGAGGAGCGGCTCGGAATTTTGAAAGGCAAGACGCCGATGAGCCCTTCAGAGCAGCGGGTACGGCTTTTTTATATCGATAAGTTCTGGGCTGATCATCTGGCATACGTTTCTTATATTCGCGAAGGTATCCATTTGGAGAGCCTTGCTAGCCGCAATCCGATTGACGAATTTCATGCACAAATCATTCAAGCATACGAGCAAATCCCAGCTGAAGTAGATAGAGAGTCGACGAATATGCTCGTAAGACTCGGAGGAGCGAATGATCAGGCGAAGTGGGAAAAGTTCGGGCTGATGAGCCCCGCTTCCACTAGGACTTATATCATTAACGATCAATACATTCAGAACAAGCGCAGCTCATGGTCGGCAGAAACGGTACTAGCTTATAATGTGCGCAAGATATTGAGTCCGGTATTGGACCGGGTATTTGCTGTACTAAACAGGGGTTGATTGTGTTGTCCTGAACTACTCTCAGAGGATTTGGGAGCAGTTCGGGAAATTATGGGTGGAAGAGTGAGTGAGTGAGTGAGTGAGTGGGAGTGTGCTGTTGTAGACAGTCAGCAGTTGTTTTCCGTGTACTAAATAGCTTTAGTTAAAATGATTTCTAATGGTTCATTTTCCAACAATAAACATCCCGCATCTTTATAACCTAATTTCCGATAAAAGTGCTGAGCCTCTTCGTTGGCTAGAGTTGAAGTCATGACCAAGTTTCTGCCGGTCACTTTCATTTCATTTTCCCAAAAAAGAACAGCGCGTTTTCCAAAACCACTACTCCGGTATTCTTCATCAATCCATATCATGTTCATAAAGGGAGTATTATCCCAAAAATACCCATACCTCATCCAGCCAATGTTAACTCCATCCTGTTTACGCAGTATGTAAATTTCGTTTCTTTGTATTTTGGGAACTATTAAACTCTCTAATAGATGTTTGTCACGTTCAAAGATATACGAGTAGTCTGATACTGTAGCAAGCTCTATCTTCATTGGTGTTCTCTCCTTAGATCGGTCCAACGACAGCCGGCCATTCTTCTCCCGGCTTCAGTCAGCACGCCCCAAACATTGCATATCTTCAATTCGATCGCATCTTAACTGACGAAAAGGTCCAATCTAATTTTCACAAGTAATTCTTTTCAAGTTCGTCCTTAAAAACATGTATCGGTTCATTATAGTTAATTGGTTTGTGTATGACTCGATTTATCCATTTCAGAAACTCATAGTTATTATCAAAACTATCCATGCTATCGCTAAAAAGTGTTACTTCCTTCATTGTACCTAAAACGCTTCTATTGTTTGTTTTAGAAATCGTTATTTTTTCTTGCCCTTCTTTCATATACGAGTCAATTAGCTTCGGTTCGATCCCTTCCGATTTTAAGTATTCAAGTAGAGTAGTTGAAAACGTCTGGATTAATTTTGGTAATTGTGCTGATCTAATTCCACCTAAAATTACACTAACCCGGCTCAAACCGTTAACGATTACAATATACTTTCGATTATTCAATTTAATAATGTTTGCATGCCAGCTAAAAAGAGATGAACTGTTTTCGTTCTCTTCGGGAGTAATTTTCATGTCTTTTAGTAAATTTTTGAGTAAACCTTAATACGAACATTTCACCTCACCCTTTCCTTATTCTTGTAGACTGATGTCCTTAACAAATCTATATCCTGTAATCTCAAATCCAAATTTCTCGTCATACAAGCCTTACAAATCTATATAATGACTTTGATTCACAATCCCTTGTGTCTCATTAAGTCCAAGTGCTTTATAAAAATCACTTGCCTTTTCATTATCCGTCTTAATATGAGCCTTTTAAAGTTAACCGTTTCTTCTCTTATTATCACTTCCATTAACTCTTTTCCAATGCCATTATTTCTGTATTCGAGCTTTACATAGGGCCTCCTGATTCTTCTTGTCGTTCGTTCATTCCTTCTTGTCTTCCTTTACTTCATTATCATTTATATATTGTTCAAGTTCAGCTTCAATTTCTTTATCAACCTCTGAACGTTCTACAAAATCGGACTCATTGTATTCATCTATACTATTTTGAGTTTCTTTTTCTATGTCTTCATTAATCTTTGAACGCATTTCAGGATCTGATTTATTATATTCGTCTATACTTTTTTGAACTTCTTCTTCTATTTCTTCCTCTTCTCTAAGCAATCCTAATTTTTCTCTAATCAACTTTATGTCTTTATAAATCTGCTTGTTCTGTTGGGAAATGCTAAATACCATACCAAATACCAAGATGGGCAGAACCGCTGCTCCATACGGCCCTAGAAAAGCGATAGAGAGGAGAGTAATAAAAAGTGCTATTAACATGCCTACGACAGTCATATTTTTGCCCCCTTATTTCGTCGATATCATGAATTCCCCCGCAGATGTTAGCTCTTCCAATTGGAATAAAAACGTACTGTTCATTCTACTAGCTGACATAACATGTTTAGTCTCTACTTGTTAAATTATTCTCTTCCTACCATCTGATCCCATTCATTGTACATGGTATAATAAATTTCCACATATTCCAATCTACTTAGAGATGCAAAGAGACCTTTAGATTAGGGTGGAGATATTAGAATATAAGGAAAAAGATTGAACATAATAGGCTGCTGCAAAACGCGAATTATTTGAGGAAACCGGATTGATAGCTAGCAAACTAGAACTTTTAGATGTTTTCTCAGGTGATAATAGGATGTATACCTATCCAAACGGTGATGAAGCATATATAATCGGTATCGTTTATATATGTCGAGACTTTACAGGAGAATTATTACCCGAAACAGATGAAACGTTAGAACTTAAATGGTTTGATATTGACGACTTACCAAAAGACATAAGCCCACCCAACGTAGCACCCTTGCAAGCTTTTGTAGATCATTTAAAGAGTACAGTATAAACACACAAATCCACTCCCCTTTTTTAAGTTTCTACCTCTCTCGGCTTGATTCCCATATCTAAGAAATGGTTGAAGACGAAGCGGGCACAGCCGATCGTTTTCTGGGTCAAAAAGGAGGAGTCATTATTGAATAAACAAAAAATCGTGATTATTGGCGCAGGGATTGTCGGGGCGGCCATCGCCTATCATCTGGCCAAACGAAATCAAGATGTGACCATTATTGAACGACACTCCGCTGCGGCGCGTGAAGTCACGGAAAAATCTTTTGGCTGGATACATACGACTCATAGGGTGGCTGCCGAATACTGGCATTTATACGATGCAGCTTTGGAAGAATATCATGCGCTTGAGCAAGAGTTGTCCGAACTGAAAATTCATTGGCATGGGGCGCTGACTTGGGGCACTTCGCCCCTAAGGGTGCAACCCCACTTTCAAAAATTAAACCGAGAGCAGCTTGAGGCATTGGAGCCGAATCTGAAGGAATATCCGGATGAAGCGATGTTTGTCAGCGAAGAAGGTGCCGTGGACCCTGTAGGGGTAACGGAGCTGTTGCTGAGCAAGGCACAGGAGTACGGCGCAAAGGTTCTGTTCGGTACCAACGTTACACAGCTGCAGCAAGAAGATTCCCGCCTGGTCGGCGTCCATACGTCCAAAGGTTTTCTGGAGTCGGATGTCGTAGTATTGGCCGCAGGTACAGGCATTCCCGAACTTTGCAACCCGTTAGGTTTTCACGTGCCGGTAACGTCGTCGCCTTCCATTCTGATTCGGATGAAAACTACGAATAAACTGATACGCACATTAATCTCAAATACACAATTTGAAGCGCGTCAACTGACAGATCGTACTCTGCTAGCTGCGGAAGATTATATCGACGAGTCGGAGGAAAACGGACCCGAGGCGGTCGGTAAGCGAGCGTTCGACACGTTGCGTCGCAGTCTGAAAAACGGGGATCAACTGGAACTGGAAAGCATAACGGTCGGGATGAGACCAATGCCTGAAGACGGCTATCCGATCGTAGGTTTTCAAAATCACATAAAGGGACTTTATCTGGCGGTGATGCATTCTGCGATTACGCTGGCGCCGCTGATTGCACGTCTGGCTGCAAGTGAAATAATCGATCGGGAATCAAGAAGTGAATTAGACCCTTGTCGGATTTCCCGGTTTTAGTAGGGCAATATACATCACCACCATGAAAATGGCGGTCGTCCGACTATGAGCAATATCACAGGTTTTTCGGTTTTTCACTCTTATTCGTTGACTCCGTGTTGATTTTTGAACCATTAAAAATACACCACCAAGGTATACAAACCGCATGGTGATGTATTCAAACTTTACCTATTGTTATATGTCGTTCAGCACTTACTAATCTTCCGCAGCAACCGGATTCTCGCTATATGAGATCCAATCGCTCCAACTCCCCGCATACAGCTTCACGTTGCTGTAGCCCGCCGCTTGCAGCGCCAGCACGTTCGGGCAAGCAGTCACGCCTGAGCCGCAGTAGACGATCAGCTCGCGATCACGCGGGATGCTGCTGAATGCTGCGGCTAGCGCATCGCCGGTTTTCCAGCGGCCTTGTTCGTCCAGGACGCCCTTCCAGAACTGATTGACCGCCCCCGGGATATGTCCCGCCTTGTGGTCAATCGGCTCCTCCAGGCCGGCGTAGCGGCGCGGCTCCCGGGAATCGAGGAGCAGCGGAGCGGCTTCCGCCGGCCGCTCGGAAGCTGCAGCCGGGCTATCGCCGGCTGCCGGGACGGACGAGCCAGTTGGCTCGTCCACAGCGCCGAAGGCGGCTTCGAGGCCCTCCACAAGGGAGGCCTCGGCGCTCAGGCGGTCAAGCGGCGGCAAATTCGCCGGCTTGATCGCATCAGTAGCCGGCGCGGCAACGCCGCCGGCTCCAGCACCTGGGGCGCT
Organism: Paenibacillaceae bacterium GAS479; assembly: GCA_900105225.1. NCBI lineage: Bacteria > Bacillati > Bacillota > Bacilli > Caryophanales > Paenibacillaceae > Paenibacillaceae bacterium GAS479. Next base: position 2,361,499 of record LT629764.1, read on the forward strand.
GCCGGCTTCGCCGGCGGCAGAGCCCCAGGCTTCGGGCGCCGCCGCTGCGGAGGCGGCGCGCACCTCATCCAGCCCTGCGAGCAGCTGCGGCTGCACGCGGGCTTCAAACCTGCCCGGCACGACGACGCGCGTCTCGTCCGTGACAGGAAAACCCTCCGCCTGCCAGGCGGAGAAGCTCTCGTCCATGACGAACACCGCGTCATGGCCAAGCCAGCGCAGCAGCCACCACAGGCGGGAAGCCATCGCGCCGCCTTGATCGTCGTAAGCGACGACGCGGCTGTCCGGCCCAATACCGGCCCGGCGAAGCGCGACCTCGAGCACTTCCGGCTCCGGCAGCGGATGACGCCCGCCGTGCTTGCCGACAGGAGCGGACAAATCGCGCTCCAGATCAAGATAAACGGCGCCCGGAATATGCGCCGCCTCATATGCGTTCCGCCCGGAATCGGACTTGCCAAGGGCAAAACGGCAGTCCACGATGACGAGATCGGACTCGTACATCCGGGCCAGCAGCCATTTCATTGACACGATCGGATTGCTTCTCATACTATCTCCTCCTGAGCGCTGGACTCTTCCCTGCCATCTTCCTTAACTCTCTTCCTTAACTCTCTTCTTTATCTTCTATCCGTATCTTCTTTCTGATCTCCTTACTCTCTTCCCTATCATCTATCTCTTGACCGTCTTCGCCATGATCTACCCTATCGCACTCTTCTTTACCATCTTCCGCATCATCTATCGTGAACTTTCTATTATCTTCCTCATCGACTTCCTTACCCACTCGACGCAAACATCATTCACCTTACCGCGGTCTCTCTCCGATCCCGAAGCGCCAGCAGGGCAAGAAGCAACAGAAGCAATAAGGCCGCCATAACGGCGGTCATCTGCAGAAGCCGCTGCCAGCCGTATAGATCGAACAGCCAGCCTCCCAGCTTGGGGAAAATAGCTCCACCGAGACCGCCGCAAGCGACGAGCAGACTCGTCGTGCGGTCAGTCATCCCCGGCAGCCGCTCGTTGACATAAATCAGTGCAACAGCGAAAATTCCCGCCAAGCAGAAACCCGCTAACCCAACCAACACGAGCGTCCAGCTCAGTGTATGCGCACCAGCGAGTAGCACCATCATAACGAGTGACGCGCCGACAGAGCCGAGCAGATATAAGCGGTATCCCGCAGCGCGAGTGAACAGGCCAATCATCAGCCGTCCGGCGACCATCATGCCCCAGAACAGGCTAAGCACGGCCGAGGCCTCCGCCTCCGGCAGGCCGGACTGGTTGGTCATAATGGAAGGCAGGTAGTTGGCAATGACCATTTCCATGCCGACATAGAGGAAAAAGAACAGCATTCCGACCGCCAGCACAGGCCAAGCCCCTTTTTTGTAACCGAGCCAGCCGGCGCCCGCAGCACCTGGGACAGCCCCTCCGACGTTCGTGCCCTGTCCTTCCATTCCCACCGCAGCACCCGGAACAGCCACTCTTACGTTCGTGCCCTGTCCGTTCAATCCTACTGCAGCACCTAGGCCAGCCCCTTCTAAACTCGAACCCTTTCCGTTCATCCCCCTGGCAGCACCCGTGCCAGCCCCTTCCACGCTCGAGCCCTGTCCGTTAAATCCTACTGCAACACCCGGAACAGCCCCTCCTACGTTCGAGCCCTGTCCGAGCAATCCGCCCGATCCAGCCGCTCCCTCCACATAAGCTTCCGCAGCTAATCGGCCTTCTTCATCCATTCCAGGTTTATGCGCACGTTTCGGCATATAAGCGACCGCTTCGTCGGCTTTGCCGAATGAAAGCGTCATCCACAACAACATTGAGATACCGGCGAGCGCCGTCAGCACGGGGAAGCTCATTTGCCATATGCCATCCTGGATCAAAAGAGCCGCCACACCCGGCATAACCAGTGCGCCGGCGCCGAAGGCGACTTCCAGCCAGCCCATAACCGAGGCCTTGCTCTTCGAGAACACGTCCATGACCAGCGCACCAACAACGGCCTCCGCCATGCCGAAGCCAAAACCCGCAACCGGAGCTACCAGCAAAATAATTTCCCATGGGGGAAGGACACTATAAACCGCTTCCGCCGCAGTGAGCGCTCCCAGAGCTAGGACGAGCGTGCTCCGTCTGCCTATGCGGGAAGAGAGAGCGGGAGCTGCCAACACACCTGCCAGAAAACCTAGAAATTGATTCGTTATCCACTGGCCAGCCGATCCGTAATCCAGCTTATAATTAGCCATGACCGGTTCCAGCAACGCTCCCGCAACTACATGAGCCAAGCCAATGACGAAATAAGACAGACAACCGAGAAGAATCAGTTTACGCATCGTGGCTCCTTCGACTTGTACAATGACTTGACTTTCAAATAAGACCAGCTTGTCCCTCCATTCTATCATGACCCCTAAGTGGAATGGTATAATAGCCCTGCCCGATGATGGACATTATGCGAACAACTGGAAGCAATCCTTCCAAAAAGGAGTCCCCATGAACCCGAATTCGAACTTGTCCTCCCTTGGTCCGGCAGACGGCTGGAAAGTCATCCCGATGTCCGAGGAACATGCCGAAGAGATATGCCGCTGGCGGTATGAGCCACCCTATGATGTGTACAATAATGATCCTTGGGAAACGTTGAAAAAGCTCGAGATCGAATTCGGCGATCCTAAGCTTCGTGAGGAGCAGTATGCGGTTATTGTGGATCCGGGAGACGGGGAGCTGATGGGCTATGCCCAATTTTTCCCCATCGAAGGTGTTACCAGACTTGGTCTTGCCATGCGACCAGACTTGTGTGGAGACGGTGTCGGATCTTCTTTTGTGCGTCTTCTTGTGCAAGAAGCGCGCCACCGCAAGCCGAGCGATGAGATCGATCTGGAAGTGCTGATCTGGAACATTCGAGCCCGCCGTGCTTACGAAAAAGCCGGCTTCCGTCTCACCGATACCTACGAGCGCGGCACACCCGACGGGCCGATGCAATTTCATTGTATGGTATACAAAGGCCGCTGAGACCTTTGTATCCTCATTTTAGGGGCTCTGCCCCTTAGTTATTTAAGCCGCCAGTTCAATCTAGACGGACGGCGCTGCATCGTTTTCGACTCTGAGGCGTCTTGAGCTTTCATTTTTATATGAATGGTCAAGCTATACGCTCTGAGTTCTGCTCGCCCATTAATTCAAACCCCTCCCTCGTTAGCGTAACGAAACTGAGAAGCCCTATTTCAACCAAATGGAGGGTTTTCGAGGCGTAACGAAACTGAGAGACGCTAATTGAAGGTATTTCTCGGGACTATCATCATTTTGACTCCAATAACGCTTCTCAGTTCCGTTACATCATTTATAGCCTGTTTTGAGGCGAAATAAGCTCTCTCAGTTTCGTAAGGATATTCGTGGACAGTGGCGCTTCCAGTTTCCCTTAGTGCGATAGGAACTTCCATACAGGGGCTTTCCCGAAAGTCATCTAATGAGTGACTATTAGGCCAACCAGCATGTTCTGGTTGATGTTTTGGTTGATGTTTTGGTTGATGTTCTGATTGATGTTCTGGCTGATCTTCTGATTGATGTTCTGCTTGATCTTCTGCTTGGCCATGTTCTCGTTGACCTTTTACCATTTCCACCCTAGATCAATCGAACGATCCGCGCTTCCTTGTCGTCCACCATAACCTCGATGACATGGAACTTGGGCTTGTAAGCGACGACGCCCTGTCCGACATGAAGAACTGACTCCTCACCAAGACCGTAGAACACGTCATCCGCAAGCGCCTCCATGACCTCGCGTTTTTCGATGTCCCCGAGCTCTCCCCACTCCTCGCTGGTCATCTCAAAAAAGGAGTAACTATCGCGAATCGCGCTTACTGCGTCGGTCAAATCATCCAAAATTTCCTTGTATTCTCTCGCATGCCTGACGCCCATCCGTCATCCCTTCCTTCTTCTGCATCATCGAAACAATGCTACTATTGTACACCGTTATGCAAGCTTCTAACGCAATGTGACTATAGTTCTGCAAAAATTTCTCTAATCTCACCCCACAGGAGCGTCGATATATAGGAGAAACGGGCCCATGCAGCGTGATGGTTTCCTCATCATCCGCTCTCCCGCATTTACAACTTGGACGGGGTGTATTATGGAAAAATCGACTGTTATTGGTATTGTACTTGGTCTTGTCGCAGTTCTCGTCGGCATGGTGCTCAAGGGAGCCGGACTTTACAATCTGGTCAATCCTGCGGCGTTCATGATTATTATCGTTGGCACCGCCGCTTCTCTCTTTATCGGCTTCCCGATGTCCGAGCTGGCCAAATTTCCGCTGCTGCTCAAAATGATCTTCATCAGCCAAAAGCTGATCACCCGCCAGAACCTCATCACCATGTTCGCGGAATGGGCAAGCATTACTCGCCGTGAAGGCCTGCTCGCTCTGGAAACGAAGGTGGATGAGATCGAGGATCCTTTCCTCAAAAATGGTATGCGCATGATTATCGACGGCAACGACCAGGACTTCGTCCGTGATGTGTTGCTCGAGGACATCAGCGCTATGGAAGAACGCCACAAAACCGGCGCTCTGTTGTTTACTCAAGCTGGCACCTACGCCCCGACACTCGGCGTACTTGGCGCCGTCGTCGGTCTGATCGCTGCCTTGTCGGACATGAGCGACATGACCAAGCTGGCTCATGCGATCGCAGGTGCATTCATCGCGACGCTGCTCGGTATTTTCACCGGTTATGTGCTCTGGCATCCAATTGCCAACAAGCTCAAACGTATGTCCAAGCGTGAATCTCAGCTGAAGTTGATGATGGTAGAAGGTCTCCTCTCGATCCAGTCCGGCGTCTCGACGACCGCCATCAACCAGAAGCTGTCCGTCTACTTGTCGCCGAAGGAGCGCATCCAAATGCAAGCCTCGAAAGAAGGGAAGCTCATTGAGCAAGAAGCGTAAACACGAAGAACATGAAGAGCATGTAGACGAATCTTGGCTCATTCCTTATGCGGATCTTTTAACGTTGCTGCTGGCGCTGTTCATCGTACTGTATTCCTCCAGTACCGTTGACGCCAAGAAGTTCGAAGAGATGAGCAAAGCCTTCAACATTGCCTTGTCCGGAGGCAACGGCGTTCTGGAAAGCTACAAGTCAACCGATTCTCAGGCGCTGGTGTCCGACGAGCAAGCTAAGGAAGAAAGCTCCAAAAATCAGAGCGAGTCGACGCAGCAGCAGGTGAGCGCAAACAACCTGGACAAAGCGATGCAGGAACTTATGAAAAAAGAGCAGGAAGATCTCGAGAAGCTCAAGCGCCAGGTTGATCAGTATATCGATTCTAATGGCCTGAGCACTTCGCTTGAGACGAAGCTCAACCAGTCCCGCCTGATGATCACGATCAGTGACCGGGCACTGTTCCCCTCCGGCAACGCCACAATCAAGCCGGAAGCAGAGAAGCTAGGCAAGTTCATCAGCAACATTTTGCAAAAATACCCGAGCTACGAAGTTATGGTATCCGGGCATACGGATAATCAGCCGATCAGCAATTCGGAGTTCCGCTCCAACTGGGATCTGAGCTCGATGCGTGCGGTCCGCTTCATGGATGTGCTGCTGCTCAACGACAAGCTGGATCCAAAGCGATTCAGCGCCATCGGCAACGGGGAGTATGAACCTGTAGCAACTAATGATACCGATGCCGGCCGAGCCAAAAACCGCCGCGTCGAGGTATCCATTATCCGCAACTACGGCCAGCCTTCTGCAGCCACTATGATCTCCTCCGGCTTCAAGTGACAGTCGCCCGCTGTCCATCCAGCAAGCTAAGCTAGCTGGACAACCCATAACATAAAGCCCCGCTGTCTCCTGATCTACAGGGAACAGCGGGGCTTTATGCTTAATATACCTGTACAGCAGCTCGGCATCGGCTGACGCTTAAACCCCTGCAGCCTCAACCACCCGAACTACTCGTCGGTGGTACCGGCTCGTAGCTCAGCTCCGTGAACAGCTCCTGGAGCTCGTCCCGTGATAATTCACGCCATTTGCCTGTCGGCAAATTGCCGAGGCTGATATTCATGATGCGTACCCGCTGCAGGCGGCGAACCCGGTACCCGAAGGCGCTGCACATGCGGCGAATTTGACGGTTCTTGCCTTCAGTCAGAACGATGCGGAATACCCGCTCGCCCACTCGAGTTACTTTGCAGGGGAGGGTCATGCTGCCCAATATACGGACTCCCTCGCTCATTCCTTTGAGGAACATTGGTGTAACAGGACGATCGATCGTCACGATATATTCCTTCTCGTGGCGGCCCTCCGCCCGTAGAATTCGGTTCACGATGTCTCCGTCATTCGTCATAAGAATAAGTCCCTCGGAATCCTTGTCCAATCGGCCGATCGGGAAGATCCGTTCCTTGTGACCGACAAAATCAACAATATTGCCCGGTACATGCGCCTCCGTCGTTGAGGTGATGCCAACCGGCTTGTTGAGTGCAAGATACACATGTCGACTATGCGTGGAGAGCAGCTGTCCCTTAATAACGACCTCGTCTCCGGCCTCCACCTGGCTGCCGAGCAGCGCCAGTTCTCCGTTGATCCTCACATGCCCGTCACTGACCAGCTTGTCCGCTTCCCGGCGGGAGCAATAGCCAGTCTCACTTATCCACTTATTAATACGCATCCGCTACCTGACACCTCATATCCCATGCGACACGGCCCCGCCGCAGACGCTGCTAATGGACCTATTGTACCACACTGCCGCTCCGGAATCCCGGTCGCTTATCGGTTGCCTGACTGTGCGCTCCTACCCGGTTTTCTCCACAAAAGCAGGCAGCACAAGCGTAATTGATGTCCCTTCTCCCAGCTTACTGCTAATATGCATCGTCCCTTTGTGAGAGTGAATAATGCGCTGACTAACCATGATGCCGAGACCTGTTCCAGTCTCTTTCGCTGTAAAGAATGGGTCGCCGATGCGCGGAATGATATCTTCGGGAATACCAACACCTTCGTCGGTGATGCAGATAGTGACAGAATCCGCTGAAGGACGCTCGATATCGAAGTAGACATTTCCTCCTTGAGGCATCGCCTCAATCGCGTTTTTGATAATATTGATAAACACCTGCTTCAGCTGATTTTCCTCACAGGAGATCAGGCATGGTTCATGAATGAATCGGGTATGAAAAATGGCGTTTTTAAGATGTCCTTCACTGTCGAGCAGCGAGATTACATCCCCAAGCACGAAGCGTACATCCTTCACCTCATACCGAGCCGCCTGCGGCTTCGCCAATATAAGAAACTCGCTGACGATCAGATTAATCCGATCGAGCTCTGCCAGCATAATATCATTATGCCTGAGATTGAGCTTGCCGCTCTCCTGCTGCAACTGCAGGAAACCGCGCAGTGTCGTGAGCGGATTGCGGATTTCATGCGCTACTCCAGCAGCAAGCTGTCCGACTGTAGTCAGCTTTTCGGAACGCCTGAGCAGCTCTTCCATTTGGGATTTGGTCGAAATATCTCTAAGGACGCTTACGAATCCCCAAACTTCTCCGGAACTGCTGCGGAGGGCACTTAGACTGGCACTAACCTTGATATACTCCCCATCGCGTCGCTTCCACACATCCTCACGAGGTGGAATCGTTCCGCCATTCATTAATCCGAGCAAGTCTTCCTGTGTAAAACATGTGTTTTCTGGATCAACAAACTCCTTGATGCCCCGGAAAAGCACCTCTTCTTCCTTATAGCCAAACATTTGGCAGAAGGAACGATTCACTTTAATCAGATTGCAATTCAGCCCAATGATAACGATGGAGTCCACTGTATTTTCAATAATGGATTCAAGCTGCTCCTTGATCCGTTCATTTTCATCCGAGGCTGCCTTCAACTCTCCGGTATGCTTCTTCAAATTATGCGACATGACGTTGATCTGCAGTGCCAGTTCTCCGATTTCGTCTCGCCGCCCCGTCTTAAGCGGGGGATCGAAGCTGCCATTCGCAACTTCGCCAACCTTGCGCACGATAGACCGAAGAGGCTTCAATGTAGCTCGAATGATGATCCAGGTACCTATCATAAGCACAATGAATATCCCTACTGCGCTAAACATCTCATTGCGCGCATGCAATCGGGAAAGGATGCCGATATCAATACGTTCAACAGCCAGGCTGAGTCTATATGGAGTGCCTTCCAATTCAAACGGATAGCTGCTTCGCACAATAACGCTGTCCGGAACCTTTGCATATGCTATCGCTTGACCGCTCTTCCGCAGTAGCCCTTGTCCGATATCTTCCGCAAAGTAAGTTCCAGCGCCATGGACGAGTTTGGGTTCGCCCTCGCCATCAACCTCCCATATTCCGATCTCCAACACCTGAGGCTCATATTGAGTTACCTGCTGAATGGCCTCTTCCGGCCCGAAACCTCTTAAAGGTACTGCTGCTCGAATAATGAATGGGGATTTATTTTCTATGTAATAACCTGATATGAGGGCCTCCGTCCCGCGGGGGACGCTATCCATAAAAAAGCCTTTCGTATCTCCTTTGCCAACAGTTCCCTTGCTTTGCTCCCAATGAGACTGAATAGACTCTTGTTGCCCATGGCGGCCCGCAACCATGGAAGCCCTTACAATTAAACTTCCCTGTACCCGCTCCAGCACCTCCAGCTCCGAAACACCCGTTTGCTCTATCACTTCCTTGAGCTGCTCTTCACTCGGAAGCGTTTCGCCAAATGTTTGTTCTGCCACGCGAGTTGCCAGCTTCAGGTGATTGGAAGCAGCACTTAGCGCGGAGTTCGTTCCTTCCCAATACGCCTTGAACATCTCCACCGTTTGGACGGATACATTTTCCGTGAACCGGTCATACTGCTTCTGCAACGTTTTGCAGATAAAATAATCGTTGATGCCCAAGTTCAGCACCAGCATAAAGCCGACTAGCAACGAAATGAATAGAGAAAGCCTCGTTTTTACCGTCAATGCCGGGCCACATCCTTTGTCGTCAGCGTCTGCTCTTTTTCGATCATATCACAAATGTAGTGGCATCTGAGGGGATACTAAAGTGTCATTAGCTCAAACAGGACTTTAGACGGAAATCAACTGTCATTGAAACAAGATTCGAAAAGTTATCAACATGTTTGTCCACAAAACGAGGGTGTTATCCACATTTTGTTGAAGTTTTACACAAATAATCCGTGGATATTTGCAAGGAAGATTCAAAAAATTCAAAGTTGTCCACAATTTTGTGCACAACATGTTAACAAAAGAATGTTTGTTCGCTGCATAATTCGTTATTTTTCGACATCTAAAGCCAACGAACTCGTCGATTATCTCCAAGCTAAGGGAAGCTCATAATAGCAATATCATTTATACACATTTTTTGTGTACAAGCCGGGTTGCATTGAGAATGAAGATAAGGGACAATTGGAGCAAAACTTCAATTGCGGCCGTTTCAGGCCAGCGCCAGGGAAGGAATTTAAAACTTGCATCATCTAGCTGAAGACGAATTATGGATGCGGGAAGCGATAGCCGAAGCCCGCAAGGCTGAGGCCATCGGCGAGGTTCCGATCGGAGCCGTTGTTGTGCGAGACGGTGAGATCCTCGGACGTGGGCACAACCTTAGAGAAACGCTGCTGGACTCCACCGCCCACGCAGAGATGCTGGCAATTCGCGAGGCTAGCGAAGCAATCGGCGCCTGGAGGCTGCTCGACTGCACGCTGTATGTGACGTTGGAGCCCTGTCCGATGTGCGCAGGCGCAATCGTGCAGGGCAGGGTTAAGCGGGTCGTATACGGGACGCCGGATCCCAAGGCCGGCTGTGCCGGAACGCTGATGAATTTGCTGCAAGAGCCGCGCTTCAACCATGAGACCGAGCTGATCTCCGGCGTACTGCAGGCGGAATGTGCCGCTCTGCTCACGGACTTTTTTCGAATGCTGCGTGTCAAAAAAAAAACTAAGCTTTAACCGCAACAAGGGCCTACTGCCTGGAGCCTAGCGATTGATTCGCTTTGTGGCTACCGGGGCAGGGGCCCTTGCTTCGTTATCGATTCAACTCTCTTCTCACGCTGTTGGTGCTGCAACACCACAATTAATTGATCCGCTTCCTCGCTGATCGCAAGCACGATCGGATCGGTCAAGCTGCCCCTCTCCTCTGCAGCCTGATGGAGCCTCCTCCGTAACACCTGCAATCGTTCAAGCATCTCGTAATTGCTCATCGATTCCTTCAAGCTACGCTCCTCGCCAAATGGCCTGATCCGTCATGTTACCTTATTATACCTGTAACAGGAGCTATTTGTTTGTAGGAACTTGTCGACGAAAGTTGGGAAAATGAGAGAATTAATCGACAAAATATAGTATTTTTATAAGACTTAAGGATCAAAACTTAGTTCTAAGTACCTATAATCGTTGAAACGATTATAAACACAATTATGATGCCAAGGAAAATCCAAGAAATCGGATTCCCCCAATTAAGCGTGAACCCGAGGCCTGATCTCTTTTCCACGAAAACTGAGGCGTCATTACGGTTCCAATAGAACATGCCGGCCTTCCAACTTCCATCCTCTTCGGGACGCGGTGCCTCTAACCGGTCTTTGCCCAATCGCATGAGGCTGAACACAGTAGCGCCTGATAACAGCAACGGAATCATACCCGCCACACCGATCAGCGCCCCTCCTTGCTGAGTACCTCCATAAAGTGTGAAAGCCTGAATTATCCCCATGAAGATAACAATGCCTAAGCCAAGCAGCAACATCAAAAGCGATATTCCACGACGATAGCGAATTTGCTGCTCAAGATGCTCCTCTGAAGCGTCTGGATGCAGCTTCAAGCGGGCAGCCTGGGTGCTGTAGTTAGTAAATAGGAACACTGCCAGCATCCCGAGCTGAACGAAGTTAAGCTGGAACACAGTCCAGAGGGATTTCTCCTCGACCCGGTCCGGAAAACCTTGTGCATTGTAGTGCATGACGATCTGTTCGGGAATGCGGTCATAAAATAACCATGCTGCTCCTGCGCTTATTGCGATAACGAGCAGATGCGGAAGGAACCAGGTCAGTGAATAAGCAATCTGCAACTGGCTGCGAGGTTTAAGGGCTGCGGATCCTTTGTGAGGCTCTTCTGCCCCCCAGCCCCGCTCCTCCTTCAAGCGCAACGTCCTACTATGGCTAAGCACGAACCACCCTCCCGAGATTGCCAGTTGCAGCAGCAAAGCGCCGATAGGAAGAGCGGTGGACCAGACGGAAACTTGCTCTTCTTGCGAAGATCCATTGAGCACCGCAAGTACGATGGCGATGGCAGCTATAAGCACCGACGCTCCAAGTACGCTGGACACATAGGACTTTTTCAGCCGGAGAATCTCATCATCCTCCCGTCTAGCATCGGGCACCGATACACCGAACAGAATATTGCGCGGCGCCATATAAGGCTGCAACACAGAGGCCGCTGTCACCAGTACATAGGCTCCGCCCATCACGAGCCAGCTAACAGTCATAAAATTCATGTCGTACTTCCCCCTTTTAGCTCGCGATAAATGGATCGGCATTGCGCTACAAATTGCTCTTCATCCAGGTTGCGACATACCGCTTCTGCCGCAAGGGATCGCAGTTGGCGCTCCATCCGGCCGAGGAACTCCGGGGTTGCCTTGGCGGAGCCATGCGGCTGCACAACAGCGCCTTTCTGGCGGTGAATTTGTACATAGCCCTCCTGTTTGAGCAGGTGATACGTCTTGTTTACCGTATGCAGATTGATACTTAGATCACCCGCAAGGCTTCGCACGGATGGCAAACTGTCTCCCGGTGTGACGGAGCCTTCGGCGATGCCTCGCACGATTTCGTCATACAGTTGGCTATACAGCGGCAACTCTGACTCGTAATCCAATGTGACGATCATTGGCAAGCCTCCTTCCTGATTTTTTGTTTGTTGTTTGTTGCTTGTTAATTGTTATATTCCGAATATAACACATAGTTTTTACATTCACAAGACTTCCTCTTATTTCCATAATTATTTTCCGCTCTTGACCAGCTTTTGCTTGCCGTTCTATCGGCTTGTCCGGCCTCATAGACTTGAGAATCGGTTCTTCGGGGAGGGTATGAGACTTGGCAGATTGGCAAAGAAAAACAAAGCTCGATCGCCTTCAGGCAGCTAGCCGCTGTTCGGTCGGCCTCGTGTACTGTCTAGACAGCGGCCGCTTGCAAGCGGCAGAAGACAGTCATTATGTATTCAGAACTGGGTTCCGTACCTGCGATGGCATTCTCTACCCGGTAGCAGTTCGGCGGAGCAGCATCCGCGGCCGACATCTGACGCTCACCTCTTGAGCGGTTGATTAACTTAGTTGCATGGGCCAGCGTAAGCATGCTATATTAACTCTGATGCGCGCCCGTAGCTCAGCAGGATAGAGCGACAGTTTCCTAAACTGCAGGTCGTACGTTCGAATCGTATCGGGCGCGCCAGTATATGAACCTACAACCCTTGCGGAGCGAGGGTTTTTCTTTTTTTTTAGATTTCTATCAGTGTCCGTGCCTCTTACTCTTTCATACTATATTGAGAGAACTTAATTGGGAGGATTTAGCATGGATTATGAACGCGCAGCAATCAGCAATTTTAAAGGTTCAAGTATGGGAATGATTCTAGTTTTGTTTATTTTGCTCGTTATTATCACAAGTGCTTTTTGCAGCTGGGAAAATGGCAATCTGATTAATAATGGGTCTGATGACGATGATAATGGATCATCTTCCATCTCATCCAGTCGAGATTTTACTATTACCAACAATTCGGCAACCATCAGGTTTCAACTCAGTGGTCTCACTGAAGGAGCTTCACCGCCCACTCCATCCGCTATCCTGAATCGCTCTGGCGGACAGAACTTTTTCAATGTGCCGACTGTGCTAAATAGAGATGTGCGAGTCACTGCCAACTACCTTGGGTATAACTTGGACAGCACCTTAGCAGGTTCCATCGGATTCACCCTCCGGGTACAAACCGCTTTTACCGGGAACATATATTTGGTTAGAACCTCCATCATCAATGTCACAACGAATGCACCGATAACATGGAGAACAACCGCAACAAGCTTAACTATCAATGACGTATAAAACTCTCATTAGGAATTCCCTCGAAAGCCCGAGGATGCGGCGACATTATATCCGTGCTATATTAAGCGAATTTAATTAAGAGGCAATCTAATGATGCTGATCTCGATATACGATAATAATAAAGGAACCTTTTAATGGAATAATTCGTAATAAAATAATTCGGGTTAAAGAGAGGGAGTGCAGAAATGGGTTTATTTGATGGATTGATGGGTAATGCGTCGGAGCTTTCACCAGCTGAGGTACAGAAGGAATTCCAACATATGCTCGGTAGTGATGAGCGTGTTGAGAAAGCCTACAAACTGATTCGCGACATGTTTATATTCACGAACCGCAGAATGATTCTTGTCGACAAACAAGGAATTACCGGCAAAAAAACGGAATATCATTCCTACCCTTACAAAAGCATCACTCATTTTGCAATTGAAACAGCAGGCACCTTCGATTTGGATGCAGAGCTTAAGTTCTGGGTATCCGGCAATCCTTTGCCAGTCTCGAAGACTTTCAACAAGTCGCTGAATATTTACGAGCTGCAAACTGTTTTGGCCAACTACGTGTGCAAGTAAGAGCCTGAGCCTGTTACTTCAAAATTGCGGGGCATTTACCCGCAATTTTTTTATTCCTTGTGAACACCGAGGTGAAACAAAGTGATTCCTTTCATTCGGTTAAACTTTATAAGTGCAACATATGCATTGGGAATTTACTTTTCACTGATCCTTTGGCTCCCGTATTTATCTTTATTTATATATGCTTTTGCAGTATTGTTCCCCCTAACAAATCCGGAAGAAAAGCCGGCACCCGTTATTGGCTTGCTGGTTCTTGCAGGTGCCATCGTTTATCCACTTTACCTGCTGCTTATTAATTTTCTATCCGCATTACATACGAAGAATTAGCTCTTCTTAATTACACAAAGAGCCCACTCCACAAATGGAGCAGGCTCTTTGCTTGTATAACTATTTGCTTGTTACCCCGCCACGCCAATCTAATCGTAAAAGACAGCCAGCGCTATCCTTGCTTATCGCAACGACATTCCAACATCACCATTAATCTGCTTCACCAACTCTTCCACTGAGATGGCGTCTGTTGGAATTTCCTGCTTGAACGCCGCTGATTCATCCAGCTTGCTGTAAGTGGTCGCGTTGTTCATAACCAGCTTCAGGTTACCCTTGCCTTGGGGATCGCTGTATTCAACATTGGCATCAACGCTCTGATATGCAAGCTTGCCATCCTTCACCGCGCCGATAAGTTTGAACTGATTCAGCTTGAGCTGTTGTTTTACCTTCTTGGACAACTCCGATTGGTTATCCGCCAACTGCTTTTTGTTCTCCTCCGCCTTGGCTTTGTCGAGTCCAACAGCATTTAGATAGGCTTCATTGCCAAGCAAGACATCCAGCACGGCAGGTATTGCTTGCTCTACCGCTGTTGTGATCGCCTGATCTTTGTTAGAGGAGTCGAGCAGGAATTGCACGACCGAGTCCGGCTTCAGATCAGCTGGCAGACCCGCTTCATCTGCCTTAAGGCTTTTGAAGTACGTTTTCTCTTCAAAAGGTTTAATAAACGCAGTTCCCGCTTCCAGCACGAGGCGTTGTTGCAACGATGGGTCGAGCGTTTTCGCAGCCTGTCCCTGCTCTGCGGCCAGCTTCGCCATGTCGAGGACGACGTACTTACCAACAAGCTCCTTTGGAAGTATCGTCGGTAAAGAAGGCACCTGTATATAAATCTTCTCGCTCGTCATGATCATTGGAAGTGTCAGTTCAAGATTGCCTGGCAGCGTTAGCTTAACGTTGGCATCTGTGCGCATCGGTTCTTTCTGGTAAACGCCGTCCATTGTCAGCTTAAGCCCGTTCATCAAGCTCGCTGCTCCTGCTGCATCCATACTTGGCGGCTGCTGCCCCGAATTAGGTAACTGCAGCTCCTTGAATTCAGCCGTCGTGTTAAACGTATAGGACTTGGCAGCGCTCAGGCTTGCCATCGCTTGTTCCAGCTCCGCTTTGGGTGATGCATCGTTGTTGCCTGTGCATCCTGCGACCGTCAGCAATGCCGCTGTGCTAAGGACGACAGCTGCTTGCTTCCATGATCGTGCAATCAACTTCACTTTTGTTCCTCCTCAATATCGTTCAAGCTTCAAAAAGAATGACTCTCTGTATTCTACCATCGCCAGCTTCCGATGAATAAGACCGAGAACAACATAACTTAATTTGTCGCGATGTGAATAACTTTAAGTATAACAAAAAGAGCCATTCCCCTCAAAGGGAACAGCTCCATTTCCAATCCACGATGGTTTTAACCGCCCTGCGGATTGTGATGGTCAACATGATTGCGGTTTTTGACCTTTTTGCTTCCAGACATAGGCGCCTGCGGCTGCCCGTGATCCTTGCTGCGGGATGCCTTGCGGTCTTCATCCGGGTTGGACACCGGAATGGAGTCAGGCTTACTCATCCGTTTCAGCCTCCTTATTGTCATTATGGGCTATAAGCAGCCGTTCCTTCAGCTCAGCTGATGGCCGAGGTCGGTTTCGTTCTCATGATTCAAATTGTCCTGATGACGGCGATCTTGGGAATGCTGCTGCAGTTGATTAGCGTTATGAGCATTCACCGGCTCCTGTTCCAGATCCTTCACAACATTTTGCAGGTTTTTATCAACGGCGCTTTTATTTTTGGTCATATCGATGCCTCCCGTTAGACTTTAGTCAGACGGTGCAAAGCTTGCGCGCACTCATGCAGATGGCGGATATAATCGGATACCTGCTGCTGCACAAGCTCCTTGCGTTCGTCGATTGATTTTTTATCCTGATCAACATCGATCAGTTCAATCTGGACCTCACGGCTGTCAACATAGGTTACTTTAAAATCATAAGAGTACATCTGATGCCCCGCTCCATGAATCGTTACGCGGAGTGAGTGATCATCACCTTCGTCTTCGAATACTTCGCAGCGATCTGTAGCATTCAAGACGGTCGGCAATGTTTCCCTCCAGGCATTTGCCAGGCGGGTCTGATCCAGCTTAAGCTCATCAACTTTGCTCATGGTCGCCTTCCACCTCCATTATCTAGATTGCGACCAAGGCCCGCCTTCTATGCTTAACGACTGCTGGAACTTTCAAGAACGCAAAAACACCCGAACGCAACAGCGTCCGGGTGATCATATTCAAGCTGGCGGAGAGAGTGGGACTCGAACCCACGTGGGCTTGCACCCTAACGGTTTTCAAGACCGCCCCGTTATGACCGCTTCGGTACCTCTCCACAGTGAAAGACTTACCCGAGCATTGTATCACAATCATATTTCTCAGGCAACCATTTCGTAGCAGAAAATGGCTCTAAACAAACAGAAGAGCCGCCTCCCCTTTCGGAGGAGACGGCCCTAAGCATTAGCTGCGACGTCCAATGACCTCGATGCCGCCCATATAAGGGCGCAGCACCTCCGGCACGACAATGGTGCCGTCCGCTTGCTGGTAATTTTCTAATACCGCTGCCACAGTGCGTCCAACCGCAAGGCCAGAGCCGTTCAGCGTATGAACGAATTCCGGCTTGCTCTTCGTGTCACGGCGGAAACGAATGCCGGCACGGCGAGCTTGGAAGTCCTCGCAGTTCGAGCAGGAGGAGATTTCACGATACGTACCAGCGCTCGGCAGCCAAACCTCCAGATCATAGGTTTTAGCTGCGGAGAAGCCCATATCACCCGTGCAAAGCTGTAGGACGCGGTAAGGCAGTCCAAGCAGCTGCAGGACGCGCTCAGCGTTCTGAGTCATCGACTCAAGCTCGTCGTAGGACTCCTCCGGCTTAGCAAGCTTCACGAGCTCCACCTTGTTGAACTGATGCTGGCGGATCAGACCGCGCGTATCGCGTCCGGCTGCTCCCGCCTCGCTGCGGAAACATGCGCTGAACGCGACAAAACGTTTAGGCAAGTCCTCAGCAGGCAATATCTCTTCCCGGTGCAGGTTAGTTACAGAAACTTCAGCAGTCGGGATCAGGTAATACTCACTATCCGCAATCTTAAACAGATCCTCTTCGAATTTAGGCAGCTGGCCCGTTCCGACAAGGCTGTCGCGATTGACGATTTGCGGAGGCAGTACTTCCGAGTAGCCGTGCTGGTCGCTGTGCAGATCCATCATGAAGTTGAGCAGAGCGCGCTCCAGACGGGCGCCAAGACCTGTGTAGAACACGAAGCGCGAGCCGGTTACCTTGGCAGCACGTTCGAAGTCCAGCAGGCCCAGATCCTCTGCCAGATCCCAATGCGCTTTAGGTTCAAAATCCAGCGAAGTTGGCTCACCGTGACGACGGATCTCAACATTATCCTCTTCGCCTCCACCAATTGGCACAGATTCATGGGGAAGATTCGGAATGGTCAGCAGCATGCCTTCCATCTCTTCATCCAGTACGCGAAGCTCTTCATCCAGCTCTTTGATCCGATCGCCAACTTCGCGCATTTCCACGATCAGCGCCTCAGCATCGCCACCGCTCTTCTTGAGCTTGGCAACCTCTTGGGATACCGCATTGCGGCGCGCTTTGAGCGTTTCGCCCTCTTGGATGATGGAACGACGCTTCGCATCCAGCTCCGGGAAGGCGCTAATCAGCTCCAGCGATTTTTTGCGATCGGTCAGCGCCTTTGCGACCCGGTCATAATCACTACGCAGCAATTTTACGTCCAGCACGATATTCTCACCCTTCATCGATATAAATTAAAAGAAGGAAGGGCGGACGGCATCCGTCCACCCTGTCGCTTCACTTATGCATTTGCCTTGGCTTGCGAAGCCTCGCGAACCATATCTGCAAAATAAGCATGCAGCCTATAGTCATCCGTAAGCTCCGGATGGAAGGACGCCGCCAGCAGCGTTCCCTCACGGGCAGCTACGATCTCGTCCTTGTAGACAGAGAGAACGTCCACGCCTTCGCCTACACGGCCGATCAGCGGTGCGCGGATGAACACCGCACGCACGGGCTCATCGATGCCCTTGATGTCCAGCTCCGTCTCGAAGCTCTCCCGCTGCCGCCCAAAAGCATTGCGTACAACGGTCATATCCATCAAGCCCAGATGAGCCTCTTCGCCGTTCTCAATTTCCTTGGCGAGCACGATCAGTCCCGCGCAAGTTCCGAACAATGGTTTACCCTGCGCATGAAACGCCTGAATTGCCTCGATAAAGCCGTACTTGCGCATCAGCTTGCCGATCGTAGTGCTCTCACCGCCAGGTATAACGAGGCCGTCGAGCTCATTTAGCTCTTCCGTACGTTTCACAGCAACAGCTTCCGCTCCTACCTCTTGCAGGCAACGGATATGCTCCGCCACCGCGCCTTGAAGGGCAAGAACACCTATCTTCTGTGCCATGTGGATCTTCCTTCTTCCTTGGTCTTAGCCTATATCAACGATTGGAAATTAATTTCCGCGATCGGACATACGCTCATGTGCCGCCAGCTTGGAAATTTCAATGCCTTTCATCGGTGCGCCCAAGTTCTTGGACACTTCGGCGATCAGCTTGTAATCGGTATAGTGAGTTGTTGCTTCAACGATAGCGCGAGCGAATTTCTCAGGGCTATCCGATTTGAAAATACCGGAGCCTACGAATACGCCGTCAGCACCCAGATGCATCATAAGCGCTGCGTCGGATGGAGTCGCTACGCCGCCAGCAGCAAAGTTAACGACCGGCAACTTGCCGGATTCATGAACATTAAGCAACAACTCGTAGTTTACAGCAAGGTTTTTAGCTTCATGATAAAGCTCGTCCTTCGACAAACCTTGGATTTTGCGAATTTGGCTCATGATCAGGCGCATGTGGCGTACAGCCTCAACGATGTTGCCTGTTCCTGGCTCGCCTTTTGTACGAAGCATAGCCGCACCTTCTTGAATGCGACGAAGCGCTTCGCCCAGATCCTTAGCGCCACATACGAATGGCACGGTGAACTCACGTTTGTCGATATGATAAATATCATCGGCTGGCGTAAGCACTTCGCTCTCGTCGATGTAGTCGGCACCGAGAGCTTCAAGAACGCGAGCTTCTACATAGTGGCCGATACGAGCTTTAGCCATAACCGGGATGGAGACAACCTTCATGACTTCTTCCAAAATCGTTGGATCCGCCATGCGGGCAACGCCGCCAGCAGCACGGATATCGGAAGGCACGCGCTCAAGCGCCATAACTGCCGTAGCACCTGCCGCTTCAGCAATTTTAGCTTGCTCTGCGTTCATGACGTCCATAATGACGCCGCCTTTTTGCATTTCTGCCATGCCGCGCTTCACGCGCGAAGTACCTGTTTCCAACATGTTTCCATTGCCTCCTATGGTCTGATCAATCCTAACGGATTATTCCGAGTTGATTAATCCAAATTCTATCATGTACGCCGCGGAGCTACAACCGATTAAAACAAATTCACGATCCCTTTGAACAGCCCGGAGAAAAACTCTCCAATGCCGCGCATCATGAGCGAGAACCAGCCAGCCTTTGCTACATCTTCAGCGGCAACAAGGTTGATCTGTTTCGTGACCAAAACACCTGAATCCGGGTCTTTGAATTCGTAAGTTGCTGTTCCGATTTTCTGCCCTGCTTTAATTGGAGCAACCAGCTCTCCATCGGCTGGAAGAGCGGTGCTTTTCAGAGTTGCCTGAGCAGCAGAGCCCTTTTTAACCAGCAGCGTCAGATCGGCACCCGTAACGAGGTTGACGGACTTGCTTTTCCCTTTGGATAGTTTGACCTTTTGTGCGGATTCTACTACCGCCTTAGGTTGAACAAGCGTTTTGCGCTCCAAATTGGTGAAAGCCCAGTCATACAGCTTGCGAGTTTCGAGGAAACGCTTGCCTTTATTACTGGCTCCATATACAACGCTGATCAGTCTCGTATCGCCACGCTTAACTGTTCCGGTGAAATTATAACCGGATATGGTGAGGAAACCGGTTTTCATTCCATCAACGCCGTCATAAGTGTATTGCTTGAAGTTATCAATGCCCTTATTGCTCTCCAACATCCAGTCATTGTTGATCATCGGATTTTCATCCCGCTCACGGAACTTGATGGATGGAATTTGGGAGTATTCCAGGAATTCAGGATGCTCCTTCAAAATAATCATCGCCAGCTTCGCTATATCTTTGGCGGCAATGACAGTTGTATCAAGATAACCGGTTGAGCTGGTGAAGTTAGCCGTGTTGAGACCAAGCTCTTTGGCTCTTTCGTTCATCATGGCTACAAATCCAGCTTCCGTACCGCCAAGCGCATTGCCTAGAGCGACAGTTGCATCATTGGCTGACGCTACAGACATAGCTGTATACAGCTCTTTGACGGTATGTGTGTCACCTTCAGCCAAATAAATTTGAGAGCCGTCCGCTGGCGTACTGGCAGCTTCTTTGCTAATGGAAATCTGCTGATCCCAGCTAAGCTTGCCATCTTTAATGGCTTTCAAAACCATGTATTCCGTCATCATCTTGGTCATGCTTGCTGGTGCCATTGCTTTATCAATATTATAGCTGTACAGCAATTGGCCTGTGTTAGCATCGATTAATATAGCAGCTGAAAGAGCTAAGTCCAATTGGTTTTTGCTAGGGTTCTTATCTGGGTAAGTAGGAATTACATCCTTATCAGCAGTAGCTCCATTGGCTGCAGGAGCAGTGTTCGTAGTCTTATCGGTAGCTGCCCCATAAGCAGTCGGAAGAGCAAATGTAGCCACGCCGGAGCCGGCGAGCAGGGATGCCGCCATGATAGCGGAGATGAATGGTTTAGAAATTATTGGAATAAATCTTACTTTCAACGTGTATTCTCTCCTTCACACTGGGTTTGTCCAGCTTTTATTGTAACATACGATTAACGAGAGAGGGGATGTTTTTGCTTTGCTTTGAGCCGAAAAGGAGCCTTCTTTCCTAGAGTCCTTCCATTCAGTGATAGCCAAACCTGCCATCCCCAGCGGAGTAAAAAAGCCCCTTTGAAATAAAAAAAGCAGGCCGTAAATGGCCTGCTGCATGATCTCATTCTGCTCTTAAGAGCCCTATTGCTTAAAGCGAGTAGTTCGGAGCTTCCTTCGTAATCTGTACATCATGCGGATGACTTTCACGCAAGCCAGCGCCGGTAATGCGGATGAAGGAGGTGTCATTTTTCAGCTCTTCAATCGATCCAGTACCGCAGTAACCCATACCTGCACGCAGTCCGCCGATCAGCTGATGCACGGTATCTGCCAGTGGCCCTTTGTAAGCCAGGCGGCCTTCGATGCCTTCAGGAACAAGCTTGTTCTCGTTCTCTTGGAAATAACGGTCCTTGCTGCCTTCCTTCATGGCTCCAAGCGAGCCCATGCCGCGGTAAACTTTGAAGCGACGGCCTTGGTAGATTTCCGACTCTCCAGGGCTCTCTTCCGTACCAGCGAAAAGGCTGCCGATCATAATAGCACTCGCGCCAGCGGCAATCGCTTTGGTAATATCGCCGGAGTACTTAATGCCTCCATCTGCAATGACCGGAATGCCATACTCACGGGCTGCTGTTGCGCAGTCGTAGATAGCGGTAACCTGTGGTACGCCGATACCGGCAATAATACGAGTTGTACAAATCGAGCCAGGACCGATGCCGACCTTAACGACGGATGCTCCAGCCTCGATCAGATCACGAGTGGCCTCGGCGGTTGCCACATTGCCAGCAATTATCGTAAGCTCCGGGTATTGAGCTCTGAGCGTGCGGACCATCTCAATGATGTTAATGTGATGACCGTGTGCAGAATCGACTACGAGCACGTCAATGCCAGATTGTACAAGTGCTTCCGTACGTTCCAACGTATCCTTAGAAATGCCTACCGCAGCACCGCATAGAAGACGACCTTGCTTGTCCTTAGCAGCTTTTGGGAACTGGATCGCTTTCTCAATATCCTTGATCGTAATCAAGCCTTTGAGAGTATTATTCTCATCAACGAGTGGCAGCTTCTCGATCTTGTGCTTCTGTAGCAGTACCTCAGCTTGTTGAAGCGTCGTGCCCACAGGAGCAGTTACCAGTTCCTCGCGGGTCATGACATCGCTGATTTTCATGGAGTAATCGTGTACGAAGCGAAGATCGCGATTGGTCAAAATACCGACCAGCTTGCCTTCCTCATTAACGATGGGTACGCCGGAAATCCGGTATTTGCCCATGAGCTCTTCTGCGTCGTATACATGATGATCTGGAGTAAGGGAGAAAGGATTCGTAATAACTCCGCTCTCTGAACGCTTAACGCGATCAACCTCTTCCGCCTGTTGGGCAATGCTCATGTTCTTATGAATAATACCGATGCCACCTTCACGAGCCAGCGCAATCGCCAGTGCAGCCTCTGTAACGGTATCCATCCCTGCGCTGATGAGCGGAATGTTCAGCTTCACCGTGTCGCTGAGCCGAGTGGCTACCTGGACTTCTCGCGGAAGCACTTCCGAACGGCGAGGTACAAGCAGCACATCGTCAAATGTGAGGCCTTCCTTAGCGAATTTCGTTTCCCACACGAATAGTTTCCTCCTAGTTCTTATGGCTTGCCGAATATATTATTGACCATCTTAGCAGAGGGGTCTAGGGCTGTCAAGGCAAGGAAAATCCTGCTTTCATGCGGATTTTCAACCATTCGTCCCTTCCATTTCAACCCTATCATACCTAAGGATCAAGAGGGAGAAAGAGCAGACTGCGAGGAAAGCGGATATACGCAGCGAGGGCTCCATAGCAGATATTCTTCAACGCCTGCCTGATGTGCTGCTCGAATCTGCTCTCTGATCTCATGTTCTCCATATTCCATATGCGGGTGTAACCAAGAAGCTGTGAAACTTTGTAGCCAAGGTCGGATCGCTGCTGGTTTAATCCCCTCCTGCTGTAAGTAGCGATTGCGGGCTGAGGCGTCTGTCATGGCCTTGTGAATGACTTCGTATGGGCTTAAATCCGGTTTAGCAATGCCATACATGCCCTGAGAGTAGTGAGATGGATAGACCATTGGGGAGATGGAATCCACTTCTGAAGCGACCGCGCGCCAAGATTGCCCGATCCCCATATCATCAGCTGAAGATGTTACAAGTCCAAATACATCAGCTGAAACTTTTATTCCCTCTTTATGGAGCTGGCGAGAGGCGAACTGAAGAAAATGTCGGATGGCTTCGCTTTTATTCCCTTCCTTCTGTCTATAGTCGAGCTTGGCTTCTGTACGAGCGCTATTCGCCGGAAAGCGGACATAATCGAATTGAATTTCGTCGAAACCCAAGCTGGCAGCTTCACGGGCAATTGCCACATTATACTTCCAAACTTCGGTTCGATATGGATTAATCCATGTTTTACGCTTTGTGTCACGCCATACTTTGCCACTCTTTTCATGAATGGCCCAATCAGGCATTTTTCCAGCAAGCAGCGCATCTTTAAACACGACCTGTCTTCCAATCACATATATGCCATCCTTATGCAGTTCATTGATCAACTTGCGTGGTTCAGCAATAATCGGCCGACTATCCGTACCCAATTTGTTCGCAAGTTTGACGTTCGATGCGTAAGTAAGTAACCCATAATCATCCTTAATATCAATAACCATCGCATTGATTTCCGTTTTTCGAGCGAGCTCCCTCAAACGTCCCATTGCCTTGCTACTGCCGGCGGCGTACCCCGAGATATATATTCCGCGTACAGGCTGCCTGGATGAAATGAATGGAGAACTTTTAACTTTCGTCGTTGGTGACAGTAAAACTTCTGCAAAAGCAACTGGCTTATTATCGGATGCTTTGTTTTCAGCAGCTGGAGGCTGTGAAGGGGGAGGTTGCATTGCAAACGAACATCCTCCCAACATGATAAGTAAAGCAGCGAGAACCGCACCTAATATACTCAGCAGATTTCCCCGAAAAACCATACCGACCACCACCCAGCTCATTTGTCCGTGATCGTAGTATGGTCCTAACCCAGTGAAATAACCCCATTAACCCCATGCAGAAAAACATGGATACCATTATCATTAAGTCAAAAATGAATAACAAAAAAACCGCCACATCCGGGGATGTGGCGGTACGGTTTGCATGTGCTTGGCGACGTCCTACTCTCCCAGGACCCTGCGGTCCAAGTACCATCGGCGCTGGAAGGCTTAACGGTCGTGTTCGGGATGGGTACGCGTGGTTCCCTTCCGCCATCGCCACCAAACGTGCTGCATTGCTCAAGGCGTAGGCTTGCGCCCTGAAAACTGGATCGAACGATATGCCGTGCTGACCGGCTGTTGTGTTACGGATTTGGATAAGCCCTCGACCGATTAGTATTCGTCAGCTGCACGCATTGCTGCGCTTCCACCTCGAACCTATCAACCTAGTCGTCTTCTAGGGGTCTTACATACTGGGAAATCTCATCTTGAGGGGGGCTTCGCGCTTAGATGCTTTCAGCGCTTATCCCGTCCGTACTTGGCTACCCAGCTGTGCTCCTGGCGGAACAACTGGTACACCAGCGGTACGTCCATCCCGGTCCTCTCGTACTAAGGACAGCTCCTCTCAAATTTCCTGCGCCCACGACAGATAGGGACCGAACTGTCTCACGACGTTCTGAACCCAGCTCGCGTACCGCTTTAATGGGCGAACAGCCCAACCCTTGGGACCTACTTCAGCCCCAGGATGCGATGAGCCGACATCGAGGTGCCAAACCTCCCCGTCGATGTGGACTCTTGGGGGAGATAAGCCTGTTATCCCCAGGGTAGCTTTTATCCGTTGAGCGATGGCCCTTCCATTCGGTACCACCGGATCACTAAGCCCGACTTTCGTCCCTGCTCGACTTGTAGGTCTCGCAGTCAAGCTCCCTTATGCCTTTGCACGCTTCGAATGATTTCCAACCATTCTGAGGGAACCTTTGGGCGCCTCCGTTACATTTTAGGAGGCGACCGCCCCAGTCAAACTGTCCACCTGACACGGTCCCTCTGCCGGTTTCACGGCAGCAGGTTAGAACTCCGATACGATCAGGGTGGTATCCCAACGGTGCCTCCACCGAAGCTGGCGCTCCGGCTTCCTAGGCTCCCACCTATCCTGTACAGATCGTACCAAAGTCCAATATCAAGTTACAGTAAAGCTCCATGGGGTCTTTCCGTCTTGTCGCGGGTAACCTGCATCTTCACAGGTAGTAAAATTTCACCGGATCTCTCGTTGAGACAGCGCCCAAGTCGTTACGCCATTCGTGCGGGTCAGAATTTACCTGACAAGGAATTTCGCTACCTTAGGACCGTTATAGTTACGGCCGCCGTTTACTGGGGCTTCGGTTCACAGCTTCGGGTTGCCCCTAACCGCTCCCCTTAACCTTCCAGCACCGGGCAGGCGTCAGCCCGTATACTTCGCCTTACGGCTTCGCACAGACCTGTGTTTTTGCTAAACAGTCGCTTGGGCCTTTTCACTGCGGCCCCCTCGGGCTATTCACCCTACCGAGGCACCCCTTCTCCCGAAGTTACGGGGTCATGTTGCCGAGTTCCTTAACGAGAGTTATTCCGCGCGCCTTAGCATGCTCTGCTCGCCTACCTGTGTCGGTTTGCGGTACGGGCACCTTCACCTGGCTAGAGGCTTTTCTTGGCAGCTGGAGATCATGACCTTCGGTACTGTAATTTTCCCTCCCCATCACAGCCCAGCTTTAACGGTTTGCGGATTTGCCAACAAACCAGCCTCACTGCTTGGACGGACACATCCATCGGTCCGCGTCACTACCCTTCTGCGTCACCCCATTGCTCATAACGGTTTACGGTGGTACAGGAATATCAACCTGTTGTCCTTCGACTACGCCTTTCGGCCTCGCCTTAGGTCCCGACTTACCCTGAGCGGACGAACCTTCCTCAGGAACCCTTAGGCTTTCGGCGGATCAGATTCTCACTGATCTTTTCGTTACTCATACCGGCATTCTCACTTGTGTACTGTCCACCAGTCCTTACGGTCTGACTTCAACCTATACACAACGCTCCCCTACCCAAGTATCATACGATACATGTCATAGCTTCGGTGGTGTGTTTAGCCCCGTTACATTTTCGGCGCAGAGTCACTCGACCAGTGAGCTATTACGCACTCTTTAAATGGTGGCTGCTTCTAAGCCAACATCCTGGTTGTCTGGGCAACTCCA
>LT629764.1:2392500-2495000 GCA_900105225.1 Paenibacillaceae bacterium GAS479
CCTTGTCGTTGCCCTTATCCGTTAAAAAAGCTCCCTATATTAGGAAGCTTAAACTCGCTGCTGGATTGTAGCGTTGCTCTTACTTCTTGATGTCGACGATCTGGTACTGAATTGCTCCTGCAGGCACGCTGACTTCAACAGTGGTCCCCTTCTTCTTGCCGAGGATAGCTCGACCGAGCGGGCTCTCGTTGGAAATCTTGTTCTGCAGCGGATCGGCTTCTGCCGTGCCGACAATCGTGTACTCCATCGTATCTTTAAGCTCTAGATCAATGACGGTGACGATGGATCCGATGCTTACCGAATCGATGACGATGTCGTCGTTATTAATGATGCGGGCATTGCGCAGCATTTTTTCGAGGGTGAGAATACGTCCCTCAATGAAAGCTTGCTCATTCTTGGCATCTTCATACTCGGAGTTTTCGCTGATATCACCATAACCAATGGCTACTTTGATTCGCTCAGCCACTTCACGGCGTTTGATCGATTTGAGATTCTCCAGTTCCTCTTCAAGCTTCTTGAGTCCGTCCTGAGTCAGAATCACTTCTTTGTCGCTCATTGCCGATTTCTCCTGTCATGGCTTATTTGCTTGTACCCTGTTAAGGATAACCCGGAAAATAAAGGGGTTAGCCGGCAGTTAGGATCAGACCGGACGGCCCCAAGAACAGTCGGTACAGGATTATATTGCAAGATTATATGCAATTGAAACCGGTGTGTCAATGCGAGAGCGTTTGCTGCCATGCTATGGATGAGATGTAAAAAGCACCCGCCGCCCTCTCCGAAACGGAGAGGAGCATGAGCAGGTGCCCGGTATTCCTGCTGCTAGACAGGGGTGACCTCAGACAGCAGCTGTCTCTTCATCTCTTTTAAGAGAGAGGAGATAATCATCCAGAATTCGAACCATTACATCTCGGCTCGTTTCCTCCATGATGTTGTCCTTGATGCGCGCGGTTCCCGGCAATCCCTTGAGATACCAAGCCAGATGCTTACGCATCTCGCGCACTGCCACTGCCTCGCCCTTGAGAGCAATCAAGCGGTCCATATGCAGAATTGCGATCTCCATTTTCTCCTGTGCCGTTGGATCAGGCAGCAACTCATCATGCGTCAGGTAATGGATGGTGCGATACAACATCCACGGATTACCCAGCGCAGCGCGGCCGATCATGACCCCGTCACAGCCTGTCTCCGCCAACATTCGCTTGGCATCTTCTGGAGAAGAGATGTCACCATTGCCGATAACCGGAATGCCGACGGCTTCCTTCACCTGCCGGATGTAGCTCCAGTCCGCATGTCCCGTATACAGCTGCTCGCGTGTACGTCCATGAACACTGACTGCCTTGCCGCCAGCCCGTTCTACAGCGAGCGCGTTCTCTACGACAAAGATATGCTCGCTATCCCAGCCGATCCGCATTTTGACGGTGACGGGCTTCTGCACGGCGTCAACTACCGAGCTGACCATTTCGTAGATCTTGTTCGGATCGAGCAGCCAACGGGCGCCGGCGTCGCATTTGGTCACTTTGGGCACTGGACAGCCCATGTTGATGTCGATGATATCAGCATTGGTTTCTTTGTCGACAACCTTCGCAGCTTGCACCAGTGATTCGCGGTCGCCGCCGAAAATCTGCAGGCTGAGCGGCTTCTCGCGCTCGTCGACAAAAAGCATTTCGCGCGTGCGCTTATTGCCGTGCACGATCGCTTTGTCGCTGACCATCTCGGCACAGACAAGTCCCGTGCCGAATTCTTTTGCTATCAAGCGGAAAGCCGGATTGCAGACACCGGCCATTGGAGCGAGAACGACATTATTTTTCATTTGGATATCGCCAATTTTGAGCATAAAGTCTTACCTCTCTTCTATCGCAGACCGCCGCTTGCCGCGGCCGTCAGTTCTTCGTAATCGATACCGAGCGTCTCGGCTATCCGGCCAAGCAGCTTGGGCTCGGGCTTGCGAGTACCGCGTTCCAGTGAACCAAGTACTGCAACAGAGACATCGAGCTTATCCGCTAGCTCCTGCTGAGTATAACCTTTCAGCTTCCGGAAGGCGCGAACCCGCTGTGCCAATTGATCGTATTCCATGAGGCAATGCCTTCCTTTCCATCCCGTAATGCAGCCTCGGCCATAGCCTCAGCCTGTTCCAGAAGGGGATGGCCCTTCTCCAGCACCTCGGATAGAGGCACCATGACAAATGCCCGCTCCAGCATCCTCGGATGAGGAAGCTCGAGCTCTGGCCCGCTTAGATCAACTCGATCATACAACAGCAGATCCAGATCGATGACCCGGGGGCCGTTGCGAAACTCTCTAATTCGGCCTAGCTCTTGCTCAAGCCCAAGCATAAGACGCAACAGTGCGACCGGCTCCAGCGTGGTGGACAGTGCAGCAGCCATATTGAGAAAAGGGGGCTGGTCGGCATAACCGACCGGGTCGGTTTCGTATACGGTGGAAACGCGGAGTACCTCTACACCAGAGCTGGCTTCGAGTCGCTGCAGCGCGGCGGCAAGCATGCCGCTCCGGTCACCAATATTGGAGCCTAAAGCGATATAGGCGGTAACAGCCTGCAGAGCCGGCTCTCCCGACCTGCTAGGCGGGAACGATCTGTCCATGTTCATCCCGCTTTCGCACCAATTCGACGGTAACGCCTTCGAAAAAAACCTCGAAAGGAGGATTCGGCTTTGTCACGCGAACGGTCAATTCATTAATGCCAGTATAAGTCTCAAGCAAGATGGTTGCAATACGCCCTGCCAGCGCCTCGATCAGCTTAATCGGCGGTCCTTCCACGATTTGCTTGGTGAGCGCATGCAGCTCGGCATAATTGATGGAGTGCTCCAGCTCATCGGTCCGGGCGGCTTGTTCCAGGTCCAGCTTGAGGATGAGGTCAACGCGAAATTGCTGGCCCAGCCTGTTCTCCTCTGGAAAAACACCATGAAATCCGAAAAAGCGCATGCCAGTAAGTGTCATTTTGTCCATTAGGATTCCGTTCCATCCTTTCCATAAATCATGGTGTCCATCATCAGCGCCGTGCGCTTCATCTCTGCAACATCATGCACCCGCATGATCTGACAGCCCTGTGCGATGCCGAGCGCTACCGTTGCCGCTGTACCTTCAACGAGTTGATCGACCGGCAGG
This sequence comes from Paenibacillaceae bacterium GAS479, assembly GCA_900105225.1. Taxonomy (NCBI): domain Bacteria; kingdom Bacillati; phylum Bacillota; class Bacilli; order Caryophanales; family Paenibacillaceae; species Paenibacillaceae bacterium GAS479. The sequence goes on from LT629764.1 coordinate 2,395,618, forward strand.
CCGAGCGTTTCGCGGATGAACCTTTTGCGGGAAGTACCCAGCAGCACTGGATAGCCAAGCTCGGACAATTCGGACAAACGGGCCATCAACTCAAGGTTGTCGGCGTAAGTTTTAGCGAAGCCGATCCCAGGGTCGAGCCAGATGTTATCCCGCTGCACACCTGCGGCAAGCGCAATCCCGATGCTGCGCTCCAGATCTGCGAGCACATCCGGCACCAGATCGCGGTAATCGCGCTGCTCCCGGTTGTGGCTAATGATGACTGGGCAGCCGAACTCGGCGGCCACACGGGCCATCTCTGGATCCTGCTTCAAGCCCCAAATATCATTGATGATATGGGCTCCTGCTTCAAGGGCGGCACGCGCCGTGGCAGGCTTGTACGTGTCGATCGACAGGGGCATGTCGGGCAGCTCGGTGCGAAGTTTGGCGATGAGCGGCACGACGCGGCGGATTTCTTCTTCTAGCGTTACCGGCGTAATGCCAGGAAAGGTAGACTCCCCACCGACGTCGATCAGGTCGGCGCCTTGGGCTGCCATGTGCCGGGCAAATTCTATCGCGGCATCTCTCTCGTTATGCCTTCCCCCATCAGAGAAGGAATCTGGCGTAGCGTTGAGAATGCCCATGATTAGCGTTTTTTTGCTAAGCTCAAGCGTCAAACCACCGGACAGATTATAGTGTCGGACCGGAACTCCATGGCCCTGCTTTTTTGTGTACATTTGCAACCTAACCTCCTGCTTGAGCATCACGATTTCGCCGTCAATGGAGCAACGTAAGTCTTTGATGAAAGGCAAGATCTCAGCTACCGCTGCCTTCGGTACCGCTAAGATACTGTTCATGCAAATCCCGAAAGATCGGACCAGCTGAAAAACCGGCTTTGGGCTGAAAGGTTCGTCCTTCCGTATCCATTAACTGTGTCGCGGGCACAAGCTCCTGAATAGAGTTCGTCGTCCATACTTCATCTGCGTCCAGCAACTGCTCCCAGCGATAACGTCCTTCATGCACCGGATAGCCGGCCTCGCGCGCCAAATGCAACACATGTTCCCGCGTAATGCCGGGCAAAATGCCGGTGTCGAGCGAGGGCGTGTACACAGCTCCATTCACAGCAAAAAACAGATTGCTGACAACGCCTTCCGCCAGCCACCCTTCCGCGGTCAGCATCAGTCCTTCGGAGCCTGTGCTTGCACCGCTCTCCGCCAGCTCCCGCTTAGCGGCGATGCTGTTCATATAATGGAGCGACTTCATGCGCAGCCCGAGCTCCGGTGTATTGCGAGGCGTGCGCAGCAGGCGCAGCTCACGGCCGCTCGTGTACAGTCCAGGCGCTGGTTCAGGCAGCGCTTTGACCATCAAGATCTCGTGCGGCTCTCCATACTCATCGGTAGGCAAGCCAAGCCCGCCTTCTCCGGCAGTGACGGTCAGCCGCACATAGACATTTTTCGACAAGCCATTGGCCTCCGCCGTCCCACGAATCAGCTCTGCAATCCGCTCAGTGTCCGGCGTATAGCGAATATGCAGCCTCTGGCAGCTCTCCGCCAACCGAGCCAGATGCTTTTCCAATAAAAAGGGGCGCCCCTGATAGGTGCGCAGCGTCTCGAACAATCCCATTCCATACAAAAAACCGTGGTCAAACACGGAGATATGGACATCTCCGGCACTGGCCACGGCTCCGTTATAGCCAATCTTCATTTTGCCGCCGGGGCCTTCTCCGCCAGAAAGCTGCGAAGCATAGAGAGCCCGTTTTCTGTAATGATCGATTCTGGATGGAACTGCACGCCCTCAATGGGATATTGCTTATGGCGCAGCCCCATGATCTCGCCTTCGGCCGTTTCGGCCGTAATCTCCAGCTCATCCGGCAACGTCTCGCGGCGCACAATCAGCGAATGATAGCGTGTAGCCGTGAAAGGCGACGGCAAGCCCTGGAACACGCCTTTGCCCGTATGGTGGATGGGCGATGTTTTGCCATGCATCAAACGTTCGGCCCGCACAACCTCGCCGCCAAATGCTTGTCCGATAGACTGGTGGCCCAGGCAGACGCCGAGAATCGGAATCTGACCCTTGAAGCGCTCGATCAGCGCCAGACTAATTCCAGCCTCGTTAGGCGAGCATGGTCCTGGTGAGATCAAAATATGATCCGGCGCCAGCTCCGCGATTTCGTCGAGCGTAATTTCGTCATTGCGCTTCACGATAATCTCTTCCTTCAGCTCACCCAGATATTGCACCAGGTTGTACGTAAAGGAATCATAATTGTCGATGACTAAAATCATTTGATAGCCCCCTGTCCGTGTGAATGATCTCCTCATCGCCTGCAGCTTCTATATGGTTCGAACGCGAGCGGTGAAGCTCCGCATAATGGAAGGCGCGCCAGAGCGCTCTTGCCTTGCTTTGTGATTCGCGGTACTCCCGCTCTGGATCTGAATCGATAACGATGCCTGCACCGGCCTGGATATGGACCGTGTGATCCCTTATCGCCATCGTACGAATAATAATATTAAATTCCATATCTCCACTGTAGTCAATCCAGCCCATCGAGCCCGTGTAAGGCCCGCGCCGCGTCGGTTCCAGCTCTTCGATGATCTCCATTGTGCGGACTTTAGGTGCGCCCGTTATCGTCCCTCCTGGAAAAACGGCGCGAATCACATCGTACGCATCCAGCCCGTCCGCCAGCTCACCGTTCACCTGCGATACCAGATGCATCACATGGGAGTATCGCTCGACGACCATTAGCTCTTCCACACGCACACTGCCATAGCGGGATACTCTGCCCAGGTCGTTGCGCTCAAGATCGACCAGCATAATATGCTCGGCGGTCTCTTTTTCATTCTCGCGCAGCTCCCGCTCCAAGCTTGCATCCTCCTCCGATGTGCGCCCACGGCGGCGGGTGCCAGCGATAGGTCGGGTATAAAGCTTACCGTCCGACATCTCTACGAGCAGCTCAGGCGACGCCGATACTAGCTGAAAATCGGGCGTCCGTAGCAAGCCCATATAAGGAGAAGGATTGATCAGACGCAGCCATTCGTAAAGCTCCTCCGGAGAGCTATCCGTCTCCTTTTGCTGCCGCAGGGATAGGTTTACCTGAAATACATCGCCAGCGGCGATATACTCCCGAATTGCACTAACCGCCGCTTGGTACTGCTCCTGCTGAAATGGGCTGGACACATTCTCAGGCACATCGGGAAAAGGCAGCACACCAGTTGCTTCGCTACGCTCCAATAACCCACGGCGGGAAGCTGTACGCCCGTTCTCCTCTGCTGACTCGGCCCATTCCGCCCACTCGCTAAGCATCTCTTGCGCACGCTCAGCGGCTGCGTCATAGAGCTCTTTGGCTGCGGACAGCATAGTGTTTGCTTCATACGGCAGGCCGAGGCTGCCCTGTTGTTCCCCAACTGCATTCGGCTCTTGCGCTCTTGCATCATGCGTAGCTCCCAGCGAGTGGTGGGATGACACCTGTTGGGAGTCAACCGAGCGATGGACCGAAGCATACAGGCAAGCTTCCTGCCGATCATAGATCCATACCTCATCCAACCTCAGAAACAAATAGTCCGGCAGGCGCAAATCATCTTCCGCCAGCTCCGGCAGCCGCTCAATCGAGCGGGCGACGTCATAACTCCAGAACCCGGCGATACCTCCGGTCCACTTAGGCCCTCCGGCAATTCGCGGCCCACTCCAGCCTTCCATCCAATCCCGTACCGCTTCAAGCGGATCAGCCTGAATTTGACGAACCGGCTCATAACTGCCTGCAACTCCGCGCTCCAGCAGCTCCGCCGAGCCTCCCTTGCCGCGCAGCACAGCGGACGGGCGACGCCCGAGATACGTATAACGGCCGGACTTGCCGCTCTCCATCAGAATGGAGTAGGGCTCCTCCGCTCGCCATACCTCTTCCCATGAAGACGGCAGCCCATATCCATCTGCCAGATCTACCCGGGCCAGCACAGGTAAAGTTGTGTATGTTGTCTCATGCTGTTCAAGCCATTCCTGCCACTGCTCCCACGAGGTGCAGACCGATCCCTTCATATGTTGCCGTACCCGCCTTCCGTGCTCATCTCTATCGCCTGATCGTATCCTGTCCCTGTTTCAAAATCAAGCCCGAAGCCTCAAAAAAGCAAAGCCGGCCGGACCCTCGTTAAAAGGGACCGGCCGGCTCAAGAAGCCTTGTCTAATGATTAGTTTTCGAAGTTGAACAGAGCCGTGCTCAGGTAGCGCTCGCCGTTACTTGGCACAACTGCGATGACGCGCTTGCCAGGTCCCAGCTTCTTAGCAATCTGCAGAGCAGCGGAAATCGCAGCGCCGGAGCTAATACCGACCAGCAGGCCTTCTTCTTTCGCAGCGCGACGGGCAAAGTCGAAAGCTTCTTCATTCTCAATCGTGATAACTTCATCGTAGATATCGCGATTCAGGATTTCTGGAATGAAGTTTGCACCGATACCTTGAATTTTGTGGCCGCCTGGCTTGCCGCCAGACAATAGCGGGGAAGCAGCAGGTTCAACAGCGACAATCTTAATGTCCGGGAAGTTAGCGCGAAGCACTTCGCCTGTGCCGCTAATTGTGCCGCCCGTACCGATACCGGCTACGAATGCATCCAGCTTGCCGTCCAGGGAGTTGATCGCTTCAACAATCTCGGGACCTGTCGTTTCGCGGTGAACCTTCACGTTAGCTTGGTTCTTGAACTGCTGCGGCAGGAAGTAGTCTGCGTTCTCAGCAGCAAGCTCCTCCGCTTTCTTGACGGCGCCGTTCATGCCCTCTGCTCCAGGCGTGAGCACCAGCTCTGCGCCATAGGCGCGCAGCAAGTTGCGACGCTCCAAGCTCATCGTCTCCGGCATAACGAGCACGGAACGGTATCCCTTGGCTGCAGCGACCATGGCCAGACCGATGCCTGTGTTGCCACTTGTAGGCTCAACGATCGTGGAAACGCCCGGTTTGATCAAACCTTGTTCTTCCGCCACATTGATCATGCTGATCGCAATGCGATCCTTTACGCTTGAGCCTGGGTTTTGGTACTCCAGCTTAACATAAACCTCGGCACTACCCTCCGGTACCAAGCGGTTCAAGCGGACAAGCGGCGTATCTCCGATCAGTTCCGTCACATTCTGCACAATTCTGGCCATAGTCCAACTGCCTCCTCATCTATATTCCGACTGAAATAGTAGGTTATCAACTGGTTCTATCTTATCAAGGGCTTTCAGCCCTTGTCAATAGCTGCATATGGGAAGCAACAACGGCCCAGAGCCTGCTATTGCCATATCACTAACCACTCCCTGAGGGGGACGGCATTCCAGCCGTTTTGGAAGTCTTAACGGAAGCTCCGTACTGCTGCAACAGTCGCTGTTCGCCTTCTTTGAGCGAACCCGCTTCATCCAATGCGATGATGCGCTTCACTTCGGCGCGCAGCAACTCTTCATCGAGCCAACGAGGCTGCTCCCGCGTCAGCACCTGCACAAGTGCGAAGCCTCCCTCCACTTCAACCGGTTCCGAAACCTCCCCGGGACTCAGAGTAGCTGCAGCTTCAGCCGCACCGGGATCGAGGAATGGATCTCCCTCTTCCACAACTCCCAGATCACCGCCAAGTTCCGCTGTCTCCGTATGCGTCGAATTGTCACGAGCCAGCTCAGCGAAGTCCTTGCCGGCTTCCAGCTGATCCAGCAATTGCTGCGACTCCTCTTGGCTGGAACTAACGATCCAGCGCAGATGCATCTGTGGAGCAGGACGCAGCTCAGCGGCATGCTCCTCCAGGTAAGTGTCGATCTGCCCTTCGGATACGGCTATGCCCTTCGTCATCCATTTTTCCATTAGGAGGCGGTACATCGCTTCTTCATAAACCTCGTCCCGGCTAAGTCCGAATTGAGCCTTCATCTCCCGATAAAAGCTCTCCTCATCCCCATAACCCGCCATCTGGGTTAACAGCTCGGATTCCACCTCAGCCTCGGTCGCCTGAAGGTCTCCCTTGGCGCTCTCTTGATCCAGCGCCGAGCGAATCATCATCGTTTGCAGTACACTTTCACCGTATAACTTCCGCAGACGCTCAGCGAGCTCATCTTCACTGATGCGTTCATTGCCGACAGCAGCCGCGAGTCCGTCATCCGTCTCCGCCTTTTCACTTTGCGCGTTAGCAGGCAGGATTGCCGGCTCGTCCGGCAGTTGATTCATAATAATCAGTACGGCCAGTACAATCATGCATGCCGCCTGAATGCCGATAATCGTCTTTAAAGCCTTGTCTCTGCCCATGCGCAAGCTTCCCTCTACTCGGTCCGGTCCGACTTTGCTTCTTGCAGAAGCTTCTCCAGCCTTGGTCTATCGAACACGTACGCCTCATTACAAAAATGACATAATACTTCCGCGCGGCCATCCTCATCAATCAGGTTGCGCAGCTCCGCTTCGCCCATGCTGATGAGCGTCTGCTCCACTCGTTCTTCGCTGCATGAGCAAGCGAATCCGACCGGCATCGTCTCATGCACGGTCAATTCGTCACCGACGATCCAGCGCAGAATCTCTTCTGGCGTCTCGCCTTGGTCAAGCAGCGCCGTCACATGAGGCAGGCCGCCAAGCGCGCGCTCCAGCCGAGTAATATCATCGTCGCTAAGTCCAGGCAGCAGCTGGATAATGAAACCACCTGCTTGCAGAATGCTGCCGTCTACATCGACGAGCACACCTACGCCGACTGCCGATGGCGTCTGTTCCGAGGACGCGAAGTAGTACGTGAAGTCCTCGCCAAGCTCACCCGAAATAATCGGTACGCTGCCGCGATAAGGCTCTTTCATTCCCAAATCCTTAGTTACATGGACATAACCGGTCGTGCCCACGATGCCTGCCACATCTAGCTTGCCTTGGGCATTGGGCGGCAGATGCGCTTCCGGATTGTCGACATAACCGCGTACTTCACCCTTAGCATTTGCGTCGACAACGACGGCGCCGACTGGGCCATCGCCCTTAACTTGCAGCGTCAGCTTCTCTTCGCCCTTCAGCATAATGCCCATCATCGCCCCGATTGTCGCCGTGCGTCCGAGCGCTGCCGATGCAGTCGGATAAGTGCCATGACGACGCTGCAGCTCACGTACGAGCTCCGTAGTGCGGGCTGCAAACACACGAATCTTGCCGCCCCACGCGGTTCCACGCACCAAATAATCGTTTTGCGTCTCGCTCATTTCAATGGTTCTCTCCTTCTATCGGTCCTTCTTTTCTTCTATTGTATCCATTAATGTTCCTGGTTGCGTTCGTAGATCAGGCGAAGCCCTTCCAGCGTTAGCAGATGATCCACTTCCTCAATCGTCTCCGACTCTGCCGCGATCAGATCCGCCAGTCCGCCTGTCGCGATAACACGTGGTTCAACACCGAATTCCTTGCGAATGCGCCTTACGATTCCGTCCACCTGTCCTGCATAGCCAAAAATAATGCCAGCCTGCATCGACGTCACCGGATTGCGGCCGATAACGCTGCGCGGCCTGACCAGTTCGATGCGCGGCAGCTTCGCCGCCTTCTGATAGAGCGCTTCGGTCGAGATGCCGATGCCCGGCACGATTGCTCCGCCGAGATAGGCTCCGGTCTCGTCGATATAATCAAATGTCGTCGCTGTGCCGAAGTCGACGACGATAAGCGGCGTGCCGTATTTCTCAATACCGGCTACCGAATTGACGATCCGGTCCGCCCCAACCTCGCGCGGATTTTCGTAGCGGATATTCAGACCCGTTTTGATGCCAGGACCGATGATTAGCGGCGCATGCTGTAGATAAGTAGCTGACAGTTGCTCAAGCGTGCGCATAAGCGGCGGTACTACGGAAGAGATGACAACTCCGCGAATCTCATCCAGAGAAATGCCTGCATAATGGAAAAAGTTATACACCATCATGCCATATTCATCGCTCGTCGCGGAGCGGTTCGTGCTCATGCGCCAATGATGGAGCAGATCTTTACCCCGGTAAATACCGAGCACGATATTCGTGTTGCCTACGTCGATAACGACAATCACCGGTTAAGCCCTCCCTTTTTTACCGCCTAGATCAAGACTGATGTCCAGTGAGCGGAAAGAGTAGGTAAGACCACCGACCGAGATGATATCCACGCCGGATTCCGCCATGCTTCGCACGGTTTCCAGCGTGACGCCTCCGGAAGCTTCAGTCACAACATGCGGCGCGCGGCTGCGGATGATCGCAACTGCCTCTCGCATAAGCTCCGGCTTCATATTATCTAGCATGATAATATCTGCACCGCTATCCAGCGCCTCTCCCACCTGCTCCAGAGACTCCGTCTCAACCTCAATCTTCATCGTATGCGGAATGGCCGAGCGTGCTGCACTTACTGCAGCCGTAATGCCTCCCGCTCCCTTGATGTGATTGTCCTTGATCATGACTGCGTCATAAAGGCCGAAACGGTGGTTAGCTCCACCTCCGACGCGCACAGCGTACTTCTCCAGCAGCCGATGTCCCGGCGTCGTTTTGCGGGTGTCGACCAGTCGAACCGGCAAACCTGCCAGCGCGTCCACAAACTGCCTTGTCTTGGTAGCAATACCCGATAGCCGCTGCATCAGGTTGAGAGCCAGCCGCTCGCCAGTCAGAATGCTATGCGTGCTGCCTTCAACCTCGGCAATAATGGTACCAACCTCCACCATGTCGCCGTCCTGTACAAGCGCTGTGAACACCAAGCTTGGATCCACAACAGCAAATACCGTTTCCGCTACCGGCAGGCCGGCGATGATGCCTTCCTCCTTGGCGTGAATGACCGCTTTCATGGCGCTTCCTGCCGGAATCGTTGTGCGAGTGGTTATATCGCCAGTGCCGATATCTTCAGCCAGCCAGCCCCGGATGCTTTCCCTTAATCCTGTATCGTACCCGCCAATGCCCAGCCCGTGATTAGCGAACGGTTGCATCATGGATCGCCTCCTCTGTCTGGCCCTGCAATCTGTGCAGTACCGTATGCTTGCGCCAATTGGCATCATCGCGCTGCGGGAAGTCGACGCGATAATGAGCACCGCGGCTTTCCTCGCGAGCTGCGGCGGATTCCGCCGTCAGCAGAGCGTTCGTAAGCAGATTGGCGAATTCAAAGTCTTCTCTCTTGGTCATTAAGCTTGAGAAGAACGGCAGTTGCCGCTTCAGCTCCGCAATCCCTTTGGTCAGGCTGTCAGCGCTGCGGCGCAGGCCGATATAACGAACCATCACCCTTTGCAGCTTAAGCCTTTTCTCCACGACGGCCTGCCGGGAAATAGCGCTGTGACTGCCCAGCTCCTCATGAACATGCACCTCACCCTCCAGCGGGGGCAGTTCGCTGATTCGATGAATAATCCGACGTCCAAACACGATCGCCTCAGACAACGAGTTACTAGCTAAGCGATTCGCACCATGCACACCAGTAGAAGACACCTCTCCACAGGCGAACAGCCGGCTAATATTCGTCTCACCGTTCAAGTCGGTGCGCACACCACCCATCGTATAATGCGCAGCCGGAGCGACTGGCACCCAATCCGTTGTCAGATCGAGCCCATATTGCAGGCAGGTTTCGTAAATCGTCGGGAAACGATGGCGGACCATCTCCTCCGATTCATGAGTCACATCCAAGTAGACAAACGTGGAGCCCGTCATCTCAAGTTCACTAACGATAGCATTCGCGACGACATCACGCGGCGCCAGTTCAAGCTGTGGATGGTAACGCTCCATAAAGCGCTCACCATGAATATTGCGCAACACAGCCCCTTCACCGCGTACCGCTTCTGAGATGAGGAAACGTGGCGCGCCAGGGTAACAAAGCGTTGTCGGATGGAACTGGATGAACTCCATATCCCTTATGTACGCGCCCGCCCGGTAAGCCATCGCTACACCGTCTCCAGTCGCCACTTCGGGATTGGTCGTATAGCGGAACATCTGGCCTGTACCGCCTGTGCACAGAATGGTCGCCTTGCCGCGCACGAACACGCGGGAGCCATCCGGTTTCTGGACAAGTGCGCCGCAGCATTCGCCATCTCGGGTAATGAGATCGATTGCAAAATGATCGTCCCAAACCTCGATTCCCTCAGTTGCCATCGCTTTTTCCGATAGCGCGCGCACGATCTCGTAGCCAGTGGCATCGCCATTGGCATGCAAAATCCGTCGCTGGCTGTGTGCGCCCTCTTTGGTCAGGGCGAACTCGCCATTTTCCAAATCGAATTGCGTCCCCATCCCGATCAGGCTACGAACGCCTTTGGGTCCTTCATGCACGAGCACGCCAACGGCGTCTTCATCACTTAGGCCAGCTCCTGCAATAAGCGTGTCCTGCAGGTGGAACTCCGGCTTGTCCTCATCGGAGATGACCGCCGCGATGCCTCCCTGGGCATAACGAGTGTTACTGTCCATGAGGGATTTTTTGGTGACCATCAGCACTGAGCCACGCTCGCTTGCCCTTATAGCGGTAAAAAGACCGGCAATGCCGGCCCCGATGACGATTACATCTTTCTCCACAACAGGAACATCGTCGAGATTCATATCTACCAAGTATCTAGGTATCATCACGGCTAACTCCTCTAGACATGGGAGTAGCGCATGCTACTTCACCAGCAGCATGCGCTCCAGGGACAGGCGGGCTTGGTCAGCTACCTGCGGCGGTACGTAGATCTGTGGAGACATATTCTCCAGGCAGCGCACCAGTTTCTTGAGGTTGTTTACTTTCATATTAGGGCAAACCAAGTACTTGGTTGCAAAATGAAATGTTTTGTCCGGGCTGTCCAAACGGAGTTGATAACCCGTTCCATCCTCGGTACCAACGATGAACTCTTTATTCGAAGATTCCTTGCAGTACTTCAGGATCGCAGTCGTGCTGCCGACAAAATCGCCAAGTGCCACGACTTCTGGACGACATTCGGGATGGACGACAAATTCCGCGTTCGGATATTTGGCTTTCATCTCCTCCACGTCTTTAACGGTGAGCATGTCATGCGTATTGCAATAACCTTCCCAAATAATCATCTTTTTGTCGGTCATTTGCTGGACATAGTGGCCCAGGTTTTTGTCCGGTACCCAGATGACTTCATCGCCTTCGACCGAATTAACTACTTTCACCGCATTGGCCGAGGTACAGCAAATGTCGGTTTCTGCCTTAATTTCTGCAGAAGAGTTAATATAGGTAACTACAGTTGCGTTAGGATGCTGCGCCTTCAGCTTGCGAAGACCGTCGACATTGACCATGTCGGCCATCGGGCAGCCTGCACGTTCGTCAGGAATAATGACGGTTTTGTTGGGGGCGAGAATTTTGGCACTCTCTCCCATGAAGTGGACTCCGCAGAACACGATCGTGTCCGCGTCGGTCTCAGCGGCTTTCTGGGCAAGCAGAAATGAATCTCCCCGGAAATCAGCCACTTCCTGGATCTCGTCTCTTTGATAGTAGTGGGCAAGAATAATGGCATTGCGTTCTTTTTTGAGCTGCATTAGCCGCTCACGCAGTTCCCGGTTTTGTTCCGCCTTGCGCTCCAGAGCCAGAGCTTCCACGGCTTTCCTCTCCTTTGGAGTCCTTCGGTTGGTCACATTCGCTCATGTGACCAAGGACCCATATAGTATGTGGCAATTGAGCATGGAATCATGCTCACGTGCCGTATTGAGCAAGTGAAATGATTCACATTGTTACAAAGAAGTGACGATTCAGTAACACCTAATTTACACTCCAGCAACAGTACTGTCAACCAAGGGATTCCGGCCGTTATGGAGGCATTTCCCAGGAAATCAAAGGAATAGGCAGGTTAGCGTAAAAAGAGCGATATCAAATCAAATAAAGGTATATATAGAAAAAAGCCTCCTGCATGACACAGGAGGCAAATTGGAAAGTCCAACCGGCATTATGCCGGGCTGGAGTAGAGACTTAACGCTTCCCAGGATCGTACGGATCACCGAGAGCAGACGGTGCACGGCTCTTGCCGGCAGCAAAGGCCAGCAACAGAAGCGTGAGCAAATAAGGCAGCATATAAAGGAATTCATTCGGAATCGACTGGGACCATTCGAACAGATCCGCCTGGAAGCGAAGCGCCTGTGCGAAGCCGAAGAACAACGCAGCGCCAGCGGCACCGATTGGGTGCCAGCGCCCGAAGATGATCGCAGCAATCGCAATGAAACCTTGTCCACTAATTGTCGTGTGCGAGAAGTCATAGGTTGTCGTCAGTGCAATCGTCGCACCACCGAGCCCAGCGAACGCGCCGCTAAGAATAACGCCGATGTAGCGGTACTTGATAACACTGATACCAACCGTATCTGCCGCGCCAGGATGCTCGCCAACCGAGCGCAGACGCAGGCCGAAACGTGTCCGGTACAGCGCATACCAGCTGACAAATACGAGCAAATAGCAGAGGTAAGTCGTCGGATACGTTTTGAACAGCGCATCGCCGAGCAGCGGTATTTCGGAAAGAAACGGTACATTGTACTTCGTAAAGGCTATGCCGGACAGATTCTCTGTCTGGCCGGAGCCATCGAACAGACTTTTAACGAGGTAGACCGTCAGACCGAAAGCCAAAATGTTGATGACAACCCCGATAATAACCTGATTGGCCTTGAAGGTAATCGTAGCTACGGCATGCAATAGTGAGAAAGCTGCGCCAAGCACGATCGACATCAATACGCCAAACCAAGCGGCCGAGCTGCCCCCAAATCCCCATTCCGAAGAGAAATAAGTGAAGACGGCGGCGCTGAAAGCCCCGATAATCATCAGACCTTCCAGTCCGATGTTGACAACACCGGAACGCTCCGAGAAGATGCCGCCTAATGCGACGAGAATGAGCGCGGTTGAGAAAACCAGCGTTGTATTCAGCAATAATCCAAGCGTTTCCATCTAAGCCGCCTCCTTCTTATCTTCCCGGCGCTTACGGAAGAATGGCTTAAGGAACCATTTTACGATTCCGTGGATGGCAACGAAGAAGATAACCGCGCCGATAACGATACGGATAATCTCGTTTGGTACATCCGCTTCAAAGCTCATACCGGTCGAACCATAACTGAGGAATCCAAACAGAATACCGCCGAAAATAATGCCGAACGGATTGTTGCCGCCGAGCAGTGAGACGGCGATGCCGTCAAAGCCGTAACCCGGCAGAGCATTCATAACCGCCATCGACTTGAAAACGCCAAGCGATTCGAAGGCGCCGCCGAGACCGGCCAGACCACCGGAGAACATCATCGCTTTAACGATGCTTCCCTTAACGTTCATACCTGCATAATGAGCAGCGTCAGGATTGAAGCCACTGGCACGAAGCTCGTAGCCTTGACGCGTTTTCCATAGAACATAGTAGAAAACGAAAGAACAAAGGATCGCAACAACTGTGCCCCAGTGAACACGCGCGTTGTCCATCAGAGTAACGAGCCAATCGATTGAAGCCGATGCCGTTCCCTCGATATCTTTGGTGCGGTTCTGACCTGGTTCAACCATAACAACACGGACCATGAAGTTCGCGAAATAATAGGCAATCCAGTTAAGCATGATCGTGGAAATAACCTCATTTACGCCACGGGAAGCTTTGAGCCAGCCAGCGATGCCGGCCCAAAGAGCGCCCGCTATACCGCCGACAATTACTGCAAGCGGCATATGAATGAACCAAGGCAGATTGAGATTGATGCCGATCCATGTCGCAGCAGTCATGCCGGTAATGAATTGACCCTCAACACCGATGTTGAAAAGGCCGGCGCGGAACGCAAAAGCGACCGCAAGACCCGTGAATATCAATGGCGTTACCTGGCGAATTGCTTCGCCGAAGTCATAGGTAGAGCCGAAAATCTTATCCAGCATCGCTCCATAAGCGACGATTGGATCGTACCCGCCCAACCACATGACGATAGCGCCAACAATAAGGCCAAGTACAATCGCAACCAAAGGCACATAAGTGCTTTGTTTTGTGAAAATCTTACTCAAGACTTGCATTGGAGTTCCTCCTGTCTCAGACGGTATGGCGCTGGGCGTCTCCCATGACGTTGCCTGCCATCATGAGACCAATTTGCTCTTCGTTCTTCTCATCGGCTTCCATCTGGCCCATGATACGTCCTTCATAAATAACGGCAAGTCTATCGGATAGGCCGTAAAGCTCTTCCAGCTCAAACGATACGAGTAGAACGGCTTTCCCTGCATTACGAGCCTCGACCAGTTGCTTGTGAACGAACTCGATTGCCCCTACATCCAGACCACGAGTCGGTTGTACGGCGATAATCAGCTCTGGATCACGCGTCAGCTCACGAGCGATGATTGCCTTTTGCTGATTACCACCCGAGAGTGAACGAGCCTCTGTGTGAATGTTAGACATCCGCACATCAAATTGCTGAGCCAGCTTGGATGCATTATCATCAATCGCTTTATAGTTCAGAATTCCATTGCGGCTATAAGGCTCTTTATAGTAATTGTTCAGTACCATGTTCTCACTGACTGAAAAATCAAGTACAAGGCCATGTTTGTGACGGTCTTCAGGAATATGCGATACACCAGCCTCAGTTACGTTGCGCACAGAAGCTCCAAACAGCTCTTTGCCATTAACTTTGATCGAGCCGGAACTTGCTTTACGCATTCCGGTAATCGCTTCCACTAATTGCGTTTGTCCATTACCATCCACACCGGCAATACCGAATATCTCTCCAGCACGAATTTGGAACGTAACATCTTCAACTACAGCCTTGCCATGTTCACCCTGTACAGTCAAACCGGATAATTCCAATATTGCTTTACCAGGCTTGGACTTTTCCTTATTAACCTGGAAGTTGACCGAACGTCCAACCATCAGCTCTGCCAGTTGGCGTTCACTAGATTGTTTGACGTTAACCGAGCCAACAACCTTGCCGCGACGAATAACAGTGCAAGTATCAGCAAGAGCCATAATTTCTTTGAGCTTATGCGTAATAATAATAATTGATTTGCCTTCGCGTGCGAGAGCTCGCAAAATTTCCATCAACTCATCAATCTCTTGAACGGTAAGAACAGCAGACGGTTCGTCAAAGATCAAAATATCTGCGCCGCGGTAAAGCGTCTTCAAAATCTCGACGCGTTGCTGCATGCCAACTGTAATATCTTCAATCCGGACGCGCGGGTCAACCTTCAATCCATATTGGTCGGACAGTTCGCGCACTCGTACATTAGCGCTCTTAATGTCTACCTCAATACCTTTGGTTGGCTCGTTTCCAAGAATGATATTTTCGGCCACCGTGAACGGCTTGACCAGCTTGAAATGCTGATGCACCATACCTATACGAAGCTCGATAGCTTTGCCTGCACCATCGATGACGACTGGTTCACCATTAATTTCAATATGACCTTCATCGGGTTGATACAAACCGAATAGGATATTCATCAGCGTCGATTTGCCTGCGCCATTTTCGCCTAAAAGAGCGTGGATTTCTCCTTTGCACAGCTGAAAGCTGATGTTATCATTTGCCACGATGCCAGGGAAACGTTTTGTAATCCCTTTCAATTCAGCGACGATTGGCTGATGCTCCATGAAATCTCTCCTCCCTGTCAAAAAAGAACAAGGCCGGCGTTGGCTGGCCTTGTCATATTGGCTATGAGGTAACTCAATTATTTAAAAGGAACCTTGATTTCGCCGCTAGTGATTTTGCCTTCGTATTCTTTTACTTTCGCCATAACCTCTGCGGATACGTTCGGGTTATTCTCAGGAAGACCTACAGCGCCGTCTTTCAGCGTCAGCAAACGAGTTTTTCCACCTTCGAATTTGCCGGCAATGACTTCTTTCGACACGATAACAACCGCTTCGTCAACACGTTTAACCATGGAAGTCAGCGTAATGTCATTGCCGAATTCGATAGATTGGTCCTTGTCTACGCCGATAACCCATACTTTTTCGCCTTTGGATACACGATCCTTAGCTTCAGTGAACAGGCCATTGCCGCTGCCGCCTGCAGCGTGATAAATAATGTCCACACCGTTATTGTAAAGCGTAGCTGCCGCCGCTTTGCCAAGGTCAGGCTTAGTGAAATCGCCAACATAGCTGATTTCAACTTTGATGTCAGGGTTTACAGCTTTTACGCCTTCTACAAAGCCAATTTCAAAGCGCTTGATAAGATCGCCTTCTACACCGCCGATGAAGCCGACTTTATTGGTTTTAGTTGTCATTGCTGCAACAACACCAACCAAGAAGGAGCCTTCATTTTCAGCAAACATAACCGATGCAACGTTATCCGCTTCAACTACGCTGTCGATGCTGGCAAGCTTGGCATCCGGATTTTGCTTAGCTACCGTCGTCAGAGCTTTGTTCATCATGAAACCCATGCCCCAAGTCAGATTGTAGCCCGCTTTCACCATTTGGTTCAGGTTTGGCTCGAAATCGCTTTCGCCTTTGCTTTCGAGAGGTTTAACTTCAGCTCCGGTCTCTTTTTGCAATTTCTGAAGACCTTCCCAAGCGCTTTGGTTGAAAGATTTATCATTGACGCCGCCACCGTCTGTAACCATACCGATTTTGAAGTCTTTGCCGCTGTTGTCGCTAGTGACAGCATTCTCTGTATTCGCTGCTCCGCCGGTGTTGCCTTCAGCGTTATTACTTTTGGATCCGCAACCTGTTACTACGAGCATAAGTGCAAGAGCGGAAACGCTGAGTACATGAGTCGGTTTGCTTGTCCATTTCATCTTTGTATTTCTCCCCTGTTCTTCACCTTGAATTGGTTTGAATATAGTTATTATAGCCTATAATCTTGAAGAGTCAATCAGAAAGAATGAATAAACATAACACGATGAAAACATTTACATTTGAAATAAATCGAGAATTAAAGGATATTTTTGGGTATTATTCGGATTAACATGCATTCTATGGCATAATTATTAATATAATTCTTACGCCAGTACATCACCCTATCCTTATAGATTTCCCTTGCTCTCGCATATTATACCTGAAGGCCCTGAACATAAGCAACAGCCCCTATGCACAAATGTGCATAGGGGCTGTTCACTCATTTTTTATAGACTAATGGACCTAGAGCACTAGCCGCTAAAATGACTTACTTAAGCTTTGTCTTTCGGATCTGGATTATTGTCGGAATCAATTGAATCCTTGTTGTCAGGACCTTCATTAATTCCTTCGCCAGCCGTAGTTGCGGTCTCTTCGGGATCGCGACCTTGGATACGAACTTTGACGCCTCCGATTTCATCAACGATTGGCTCACCACTCGATTCGGAGTCGCTGACTATTTCGCCATCGCCACCTTTGCCGTCGACAGAACCCGTCTCGATCAGGTTGCGGATCTGTTCCAGATCCAGCGTCTCGATACGAAGCAATGTCTGAGCGATCAAGTGAACTTCCTTGCTCTTCTCGGTAAGGAGGTTTTTGGCGCGCTCGTACGAATCGCGGATAAAGGATTGCATCTCCTGATCAATCTCGTAGGCGATTTTGTCGGAGTAGTTCTGCTCGTGCCCAATATCACGGCCCAAGAATACTTGGCCTTGGGAGCTGCCGAACTGCATCGGTCCAAGCTTGTCACTCATACCGTACTCCATGATCATGCCGCGAACGATGCTGGTCGCATGCTTGAAGTCGCTATAAGCGCCTGTGCCGATTTCACCGATGAACAGTTCTTCGGCGACACGGCCGCCGAGCAAGCCGGTAACCTTGTCGAGCATCTCTTGCTTGGTAACGAGCATGCGGTCTTCCTTAGGAAGCATAATGACATATCCGCCTGCCTTGCCACGAGGGATAATCGTAACCTTATGCACCATGTCGGCATTTTCCAAGAAGTAGCCGATAATCGTATGGCCTGCCTCATGGTAAGCGACGATGCGCTTCTCGCGCTCGCTGATAACGCGGCTCTTCTTCTCGGTGCCGACGATAACACGGTCGATAGCCTCGTCAACCTCGATCATGCCGATGTCTTTTCTATTGCGACGCGCTGCGAGAAGGGCTGCTTCATTAAGCAGGTTCTCAAGATCGGCGCCAGTGAAGCCAGTCGTACGCTTGGCGATAACGTCAAGCTTAACGTCCTTGTTGAGCGGCTTGTTGCGGGCATGAACTTTAAGCACCGCTTCGCGACCTTTAACATCCGGACGGTCAACCGTAATTTGACGGTCAAAACGTCCCGGACGAAGCAGAGCTGGATCGAGAATGTCGGGACGGTTCGTTGCAGCGACAATAATAATACCTTCGTTGGCGCCGAAGCCGTCCATCTCTACGAGCAATTGGTTGAGCGTTTGCTCACGCTCATCATGACCGCCGCCGAGGCCTGCGCCACGCTGGCGACCGACTGCGTCGATCTCATCGATAAAGATGATACATGGTGCATTCTTCTTCGCGTTCTCGAACAGGTCACGGACGCGGGATGCGCCTACGCCGACGAACATTTCCACGAAGTCGGAACCGGAGATGCTGAAGAACGGCACTCCCGCTTCACCTGCAACTGCACGGGCAAGCAAGGTTTTACCCGTACCCGGAGGTCCAACGAGCAGTACGCCCTTTGGAATACGAGCACCGACCGCTGCAAACTTGCGAGGATCCTTGAGGAATTCCACGACCTCAACAAGCTCCTGCTTTTCCTCGTCAGCACCAGCAACATCCTCGAATGTCACCCGTTTTTTCTCTTCATTATACAAACGGGCACGGCTCTTACCAAAGTTCATCACTTTGCCGCCGCCACCCTGAGCCTGATTAATCAGGAAGAAGAACAGGATGAAAATAATCACAAACGGAATGATGGAGGTCAGGAATGTGAGCCAGATGCTCTGACCTTTCATCGGTATATAATCTAATTTAAAGTTGTTGGCTTCACGCTTCAAATCGAGTTCCTTGATAAGGAATTCATCGGTATTAGTGTAGGTGTAGAACTTGAGTGATTCGTCCTTGGCCCCCGCAGGCGCTTTTCTGTATTCACCGGCCACCAGATACGTGTACTTGTCGAATTGTACGGTCAGCTTGCTGATGTTGTTGGCTTCAAGCTCTTGACGAAACTCACTGTAAGAAATCTTCTGGGTTTTATCGTCCTGACCGCTGATGAATTGCACAATGCCGACGGTTACCAGGAAAATAAGCAGGTAAAATCCAGTGTTCCGGATAATTCGATTCATCCCCTACCTCCTCTCTAGACGCTTAAAATATTTTACCATAGCCGGTCTGGCTATCTCAACAGGACCCCAGCCTATACCCGATACAGCCTCACCATCCCACAAAATGATGTGCGTTAAGGAATACCGTAAATGAAACAAGTGTCTATCCAATCCTGTAAATAGCAGAGAGCCACGGAGTGGAACACTGCCGAGAAAAGCTTTTATTTGCTGTAGACTTCAGGCTTGAGAATGCCGATATAAGGAAGGTTGCGGTAATACTCGGCGTAATCAAGACCATAACCTACGACAAAAGCATGCGGAAGAGTAAAACCGGTATAATCGGCATCGAGATCGACCGACCGGCCTGACGGCTTGTCGAACAAGGTGACGACGGTCACCGACTTGGCGTTGCGGCGCTCCAGCACATCGATGAGATAGCTGAGCGTCAAGCCGCTGTCAATGATGTCCTCAACGATGAGTACATCTCGACCTTCGACAGATACGTCCAGATCTTTGATGATTTTGACGACACCGGAGGACTTCGTTGCAGCCCCATAGCTGGAAACGGCCATAAAGTCCATCTCCAACGGCACGCGTATTTCCTTAACCAAATCGGCCATGAAAATAAACGCTCCCTTGAGAACGCAAATAACGAGTGGATTGCGCCCCTCGAAATCACGGGTCAAAATCTCACCTAGCTCCTTGACCTTGTCCCGGATTTCTTGTTCGCTGTGTAGAATTTCCTGAATGTCGTTATGCAAGTGTAGTTCCTCCCGAATCATCTGATCCTATTCTTATGAGCTTAATAAGGCCTGTTATTCATAGACCCTTCAACTTGAAGGGTTCGGCGGGGCAATCCTCTGCGCATCGATACGCAGCAGACGCCTCGTCCCTTCTCCCGCGGTCGCATGTGCGGATCTGCGAATGCCTGGAATCCAGAGAATCCGGTCGTTCGCGTCGCATACTAGCGGAACGGAAGGCCGCAAGGAAGGCGGTACCTTGGCATCAACGAACATATCTTGCACCTTTTTGGTACCGTTTAGTCCAAGCGGGCTCATCCGATCGCCATCTCTGCGACTCCGCACTCGAAGCGGGAGCAATAGCTCATCCAAATTAAAAAAAGCGGTCAGCGGGCCCGCCCCCTTAGGGACGACGGCATCGCCCTCCCGAAGGATCGCTGCCATGCTGAACTCAAGCCGCATTCCTGCTTCGGCTAGCTCGAGTCCACCATGCGGCTCGGCGATGAGAATCTCATAACCGTCCTGCGGCTCCTCGCTGCGCCGAGTCCACTTCAACCGACCGTACTCTCGGTGAAACCGCAGCCCGCGTGACAAATCGATCCGCCAGTTGACCGGCGCCTCGGCTAATGCACCGAGTCGTATATGCTCCACCTCATCAAAGCCGGTGGGTTCCTTTTCCAAAGCAAGATAATCTAATATTAGTTTAATCAATCTCCTTTGTAAAGCGACGTGCAGACCTGCCAAATCCGCGCCGGACATCGTCAAACCGGCCTTTTCTGAGCTCACCATAGAGGAGAACAGCTCCTCGGTTTGCGCCGTCAGATAGTCCGATTCTGCGGAAGCCGCTTCGGCCAGCCGACACAAGGAGGAGGAGAGCCTGCCATTAAAGGATTCCAGATAAGGCAGAGCTTCGAGCCTGACCGCATTGCGGAAATAATCCGTTGAATAATTGCTGCTATCCATATAGTAAGGAATTGTCCAATGCTTGCAGTATGCGGCAAGGTCCGGTTTCGTTATACGTAACAGGGGGCGGATCAGTTCCACTTTTTCTTCCCTTCGCCGCAGCGGAATACCCCCCAGTCCGCTCGGAGCCGTACCGCGCAGTACGCGCATTAACACCGTCTCGGCCTGATCGTCTGCATGATGGGCGAACGCAATTCTCGCCGCTCCTACGCGGGCCGCAGCCTCATGGAGAAAGCGGTAGCGCAGTTCACGAGCCGCCGCCTGTTTATTGCCGCCATGCTCTCGCAAATAGCCCGGGACGTGAAGCTCGGCAATGTGGCATGGGATACCGAGCTCTTCGCAGAAGCGCCGTACTCCTTGCGCCTCCAGCAGCGATTCCTCCGGCCGGAAGCCATGGTTGGCATGGGCGGCCGTGACGCGTACGCCAAGGCGCTCAGCGTAGGTATGCAGCGCATGCAGCAGCGCCATGGAATCCGGTCCGCCGCTGACGGCGACCAGCACGGTATCACCGCGCTCCCAAAGCCGCTCCTCCGTTCCCATCCGCGACAGCTCCTGCAGCACCCGCTCCTGCCGACCTTCTGCTGCTTCTTGATCGCTTGCCTGTTGATCCATGCTGACGATCTCTCCTAAATAAAGATGTAAGGTAGGGGGCTGCCGCCTGTCGGTTCGACGGTTCGACGCTTCGTCTACCCGAAGCCGCCGGCCAGCCAAAATGCCGAAGCCGCGAGTCCCGCGGCGGACAACAGAAACAGTGCCTTGGTCCACCATGGCACTGGCTGCGAGGGCCTGCCGATACGGTGAATGACGGCGTTCCAGGCGTCCGCAGCTTCGGCTGCGTCCCTGAAGCCGCCAGCGAAGGCGCGCGTCAGCCAGCCGGAGAACGGCTTCAGCTGCTGCGACTGCTGTGCAAGTCGCAGCAACTCGGCTGTGCTCCTATTTTGGGGCAGCGTACCGGCGGTGAGTCGGTAGAGCTCTTTTTCCTGGAAGAGCTGTACACAAAGCACCGCAAACGAAAACAGGTCATACGGCGCGTCCGAGGTGCGGATACCGGCATTCCAATAACCTCGATCATAGATCTCGGTAAACTGGCGGATGCTCTTGCCAAATGCGGTGACGCCCCCATAGTCGACCAATTCCACGCGGCCGTAGTCCGCGACGAGCACATTGTCCACCTTGAGGTCGCCGAACGCCCAGCCTGAGCCATGCAGGTCCCCGAGCCGCAGCAGCAGGTTGTAACCCGCAAGCGGGAACCACTCCGCTCCGCTCGCTGCCAGAAAGGCGGGCAGCTTCGTACCGCGTACATAACGCATGACGTAGAAAGGATATTCTTTGCCTGATCTCAGCTTCAGATCATCAACGTCATAAAGGAACGGGCTGCCCCCGTTCCCCCTTTTCTGCTGCTTTTCGAGCGCTTGCAGCACATTGATCTCCGACTGCAGGTCCGCCGTATCCAGCCCTATTTTGAGCGCCATGAGACGGCTGTCCTGCTGCACCAGATACACCTTGCCGTTGGCTCCCTCGCCAAGCATCCGCTCCACGCGATAGCGGCGATGCCTCCACTTACCGGTAATGATCATGCCCCGGTCAAGGTCAAACTTAGCCGACGTAGCCACTCCTCATCTCGTCCTCCTCGCCGCCCCGGCGCCGCTCATCCATGCTTTCGCGGTAATACTGGGCGACCCCCTGGAGCGCCGGCCCTGTAGGTGTCGTCCCCCGCATCTGCAGCTTGGGAAATAGCGACTGTACGCCGCTCAGATTCGTAGTCCAGTCCAGATCTAGCGTTGCATCATCCCCGTGTTTGTCCCCCGGAAAATGAAACACCGACAGCTCGCTGACGCCTTGCCGCGATTGCAGGCTGAGCATCAGGTCGCGGATGGCTTCCTCGACGGCTGCCATCTTCGGCTTCATGCTGGCGCTGGCATCGATGAGCAGCGCCACGCGCAGCTTGCTCGTTTCGCCCAGCTCATCGATGACGCGCACAACTTCGCCGCGCTTCTCGGGCGGCAGCTCTTCGAGCGCGCCTGAGCCGCCGAGCACGGACTTGAGCTCTTTTTGTACAGCTTGCTGAATGGTCTGCACAACTGTCTTGCGCGTCATCATCTGCACCGTCTGCGACAGCTGCCGGGTATTGACCATCCGGCTCATACCGCCTCCGGCATGGGCAATCTCTTGAATCTCTTTGGCTCCGTACTCTCCGATGTCGCCGCCGTCTAGCACACCTACTACATTAACTGTAACTCCATCCGAAAACGCCTGAGCCGCCGCTACAACCGGGCTAAGGCCGACATTAGAGCAGCCGTCCGTAATGAGCAAAATTTGCTTCATTCCATATCCCTCCAGCAGATAGATTCCCAATCTATCTACCAGTGTTGCCGTATTGAAAGGGATTCATAACCCTGCGCCGCAAGGTGAAACGGCTCTTATTGACGATGCAGGATGGAAAAGCAGCTTAATCGGCCGGGTAGCCGCGCTTGTACGCCGGCTGCTCGGAGCGGACGCCGTCAATTTTGCGCAGCGCGTCTACCGCCCAGTATGGGTTGCGCAGCATTGCGCGGCCGATTGCCGCCAGCTCGGCATCACCGCTTGCCACAACGGATTGCGCCAGCTCAGGCTCATCCAGCATACCGACCGCGATGACCGGAATGCCTGCGGCTTCTCGCACAGCGCGAGCATACGGCACCTGATAACCAGGGTAGTTGCCCGGCTGGCGGCTGCCGTTCGGCGGAGCTTCCCCTCCGCTTGAAACATGGAGGATGTCAACGCCAGCTTCCTTGTAGCGCCGCGCCAGCTCCAGGCCGTACTCCAGATCGTAGCCGCCCTCAATGTATTCCGTGGCGGAGAAGCGCAAGATAAGCGGCATATCCGCTGGCATCACTTCACGCACGGCACGAATGACCTCGCAGCCAAAGCGCATCCGGTCTTCACCATATTCGTCAGTCCGATGGTTGAGCGACGGAGAGTGGAACTGGTGAATAAGGTAACCATGCGCACCGTGCAGCTCGATCGTATCGAAGCCGGCTTCGACGGCGCGGCGAGCCGCGCCGCGGAACAGAGCGACTTTATCCCGCACCTCTGCCGTCGTCAGCTCACGCGGCGTTTTCCAGCCCGTCGGCTCGACCGGAATCGGAGAGGAGCTGACTGGAACATCGGCGTCCGTCGCCTTGCGCCCGGCGTGAGCGATCTGGATGCCCATCCGAGCTCCATAGCGCTGGGATTCCCGCACGATACGGGCATAGGCCGGAATCTGCTCGTCGTTCCATAAGCCCAGGCAGCGGTTCGAGATGCGGCCATCCGGCTCCACATTGGTCATTTCCATAATAATAAGGCCCGTGCCGCCAACGGCGCGAGATACATAATGGACGTAATGCCATTCGTTCGGCGTTCCGTCCTCCGCATCTACGGAATATTGGCACATCGGCGCCATAACGATCCGGTTGTTCAGCTCCAGCCCTTTCAGGCGGAAAGGCTCGGACAGCTTGGTCATGATTCCACACTCCTCTATTCAGCGAACGCGGCCGATCCGCGCTTCGTTTCTTTTCCTCTATTATAAGTCATCACGCACGCAAATGAAAAAAACCGCCCTCCCTTAAACGGGAATGCGGTTGAAACGATTGGTGGTTCTTTTCGAGTAAGGAAGGACTAAGCGCGAACGGCAGAACGGCGCAGCATCAGCCAGGAAAGGAGAGAAAGGACGGCTGCAAGCACCAGCAGCACCCCCATGATTCCCACCAGCGTAGGCTGCAGATCGACGAACCATTGAAACATCGGCCGCCACCATCCGCGCAGCGAACCGATCGTAATCAAGGCCCCGCCAATGACGAAGGAACCGCCATATAACAGGAAATTGCCCTTTTTGCCAAAACGACGGGACAGGCTACCGGAAGCGAACCCGATAAAAAACAACAGCAGCATCGAAGCAAAGAAAACATAGAACGTTTGCCAGATCGGGCCGTCACTGAGATTTGGGATGACAAAAAAGTTCATTCCCATCCAACTGCCTACCGCCTGTTCTATCTCCGTAACGACTGTCAACAGCGCAGCATGGAACAAAGAGAGCGTCACAATCACGAGGCTGCTTCCCGTAAAATAATCCCGCCTGCTAATGCACAGGCTCAGCGCAAAAGAAAATGTCTGGTTAACCCCGATCAAGCCCGCGATATACACATAAACGAAAATCGACATCAGACCGCCGGTCGTAAAACGATCCTGCATGCTGGCTGCAATGATAGTGTTGACAACAAAACTAGAGAGGAGAATCAACCACGGAAGGTAGACCCAGTTGAACAAATCTCTACGGTACATCATAATGACACTTTTCAATCCGCGATTCACGCCAATCCCTCCCTGATCGTCTCGTTGTGTCCCGTTAAATACACGATAAGCTGCTGCAGCGGAAGCGGCGCCGTTTCCAGTCCAGCGGCTCTAGCCTCAGCCTGCTCCGATGGGGATGAAGCTAGCAGCGCAGCATGGGCCGAACCGCCGAGAGCTTCGCGCCGCAGCAAGCGGCGGCCGTTTATGAAAGCATCCACTTTGGCGGCCGGTCCTGTTACGGTATAGGCGCGCGATCGGAGCAACTCCGTGTCCTCATGAAGCAGCAGGCGGCCCCTGTCGATAACGTGGACTTCCTCCAGCAGTCGGCTTACCTCGTCGATCAAATGCGTAGAAAGCACAATCGTCCGGGGATTTTCCGCATAATCCTCAATGAGCCGATCGTAAAACAGGCCGCGAGCGACCGCGTCCAGCCCCAAGTAGGGCTCGTCGAACAGCGTCAGCTCGGCGCGGCTCGCCAGTCCGATAATGATGCCGACCGAGGACAACATGCCGCGCGAGAAACCTTTGATTTTTTTGCGGCGAGGCAAGCGAAACTCATCTGTGAGACGGTCGGCGAAAGACGCGTCCCAGTTGGGATAGAGCGTAGAAGCGACAGCCATCATATCGCTCACGGTAAACACCTCCGGGTAGCGCTGGCTTTCTTTGATGAAACAAACGCGGCTCAGCGCATCACGGTTTTCGTAGGGGGCTTGACCGAAAATTCGGACTTCTCCAGATGTAGCAAACAGTTGAGCCGTTGCGATACTCATCAACGTCGTTTTTCCTGCGCCGTTGCGGCCAAGCAAGCCGTGAATCCGGTTCGCCTCCAGCCGCAGCGACACGCCGTCCAGCGCTTGCTGATTCGCATAAGTTTTGGTCAGACGGACCGTCTCCAGAGCAGTGGTTGAACGTTGATCCCGAACCATCGTACCGACACCTTTATTGTTAGAAGACTCCTTCACGCTCATCTTAAACCCCGCCCTTTCTCCTGGATTAGCGCCGCCAACTGCTTGCTGTCGATGCCTAGCTTCTCTGCCTCGCGGAGCAGCGGTACGATGTAAATCTCGTAAAATTGCTCCTGCCGTCTAAGAACCAGACGCTCTCTTGCCCCTTCCGCGACGAACATGCCAATCCCCCTCTTCTTGTATAAAATGCCCTGGTCAACCAATACATTCACGCCCTTGGCCGCCGTTGCCGGATTAATGCCATAAAACTGAGCGAAATGCGTCGTCGACGGCGCCTGTCCTTCCTCCGGAAGCGTCCCATCCACGATGTCATCCTCGATCTTCTCCGCGATCTGCTGAAAGATCGGCCTTCCGTCATCCATTGGAAAGCTCATTTTACCTCACCACCAAGTTGGTTAATTACTCATGCAACTAACCATATAACCTATGCGCAAAATTGTCAACAGGTTCCAGTTGAAAAGACACAAAAAAACGGCGGTCCAAGGAGGACTGCCGATTGAAATGAAGATCCGGTGTGGAATTGAAAGTAGTCGCATCAATCGTTGTGAACTCGAATTACACCTCGATTTTCCTAACAGCTGCTCAGTTTCTAATGAACCAATTCTGCATAGCCCTGGTAACTATGGGGACGATAGATACGGGCTTTACATAAAGGATTTCGTGTAGTAGCCACTGACCACTGGACCTCCTCCTGATTTAACGGAGCGCTCTTCGGTCAATCTTGATGAGATTCCGGAGGGGGCTATTTCTGAAACTCTACTCCCAAAATCGGTGGATGGGTCGACGACTTTACACATAAAAGAGGAGGAAAAGACAATGTATTTCTACAAAGAAGATCTTATAAACGCGATCGTGCCAGACAAGCCGGACCCGGCGGCAGCAAAGGTGCTTCAAGAAGCATTAGGCGGACAGTTCGGTGAAATGCGGACAATGATGCAATACTTTTTCCAAAGCAGCAATTTTCGTGGCAAAGAAACCCAGTATCGTGACTTGCTGCGGGGCGTCTTCTTGGAAGAAATCGCACATGTGGAGCTGGTTCAAAATACGATCAACCAGCTTTTGACGGGAGCTGGCGAGGAATCGCCGGGTAATTCTGGAGTCGACGGAGCACCGCTCGACGAAGCAGTCAAGCATGCCAATCCACATCACTATATTATGGGGGCGCAGGGATCGCTGCCGGTGGACGCAGGGGGTAACCCTTGGCTGGGCAGCTATGTATACAATCACGGCAATTTGATCGCCGATATGCTGAACAACGTCGTTCTGGAATCCACCGGAGTGCTTCAGAAAACGCGTATTTATGAGATGAGCTCCAACAAAACATTCCGTGAGACGCTCGGGTTTCTGATCGTCCGCGACAATGCGCATCAGAATGCCTTTGCCAAAGCTCTGGAAACGCTCGGCGTAGATTGGGGCAAGCTGTTTCCAATACCGAATTACGATATAAACAAGTACCCGGAATGCAAGAAATTCGTTGATATGGGCTATCATAATGCACAATTCAACTTTAGGCTGGACGAGCACCGTATGGGAGAGATTTTCAGCGGCCAGACGCCAAGCCGCAATGGTGGGGAGCTTCAAGTAACAGCGCCGCCTAACGGATTCCCGTTGCCGTTCAATCCAGAAATGCCAAATGAGCATAGCCCCGGACTAACGGATATGTCTCGCTGAACAAAAAATAAATCCGGCGGCCCGAATGGGGGCTGCCGGATTTTTTATTTATTCCGCCCGGCTTCCATATGAGGAAGGGCGGGTATAAGTCGCCTGGCCGCGACCGGCGGGCTGCCTGCTGACAGCTCCTGTCCCGGTGGCGGGAATGGCGAGAAATTGAGTTATTTATTCAGTTGTAACAAGCGCCTTACTTACCAGATATCGCCGCTGCCTGGCCTCCTTTCGTCTCTGGATGATTCGGGCGAATGCCTTATATGGATTTTAAAGTTCATGGACTGCGCACCGGTCCGCGTCGCCTTCGGCGCTCCTCCGCGGCGAGCGTTCGTCGCCGCCCGCTAGGCGCCGCCGCAATTACCGCGGCGGCGAGCCGCTCAAGCTGGCCGGCAGTCGCCCGGCCCAGCGGCAGTGCTCCCGGCGCGGCATGCGCGCGCGCCGGCTCCCTTGCGCCGCCCTCACCTGGCGGCGCAGCGCCTTTGGCGGCGCGGCCATGCCCGCCGCCCGGCCCTGCCGGCCCGCCGCTATTCGCCGGCGGGCCTACGCCTTGCGGCGGCACCAGCTCCAGCTGCGCCCTGGAGCGCTCAGCCGCCGCTGCGGCAGGGCGTGCGCCGCCAGCTCCGCCGGAGCGGCGGCCGCCGCCAGATGCTACTGCCGCGGGCATCCAGCCCTCGGCATAGCCAGTGCGCTCGGCCACGCGCTCAGCCGCCGTGGCCGCCGCTGTTTCCATGAGCGCTGCGGCAAAGGCGCGCTGCGCCATCCGCTCCTCGGCGGTCCATAAGCGCTTGCCGCGCTTTCGATCCGCCGCCAGCCGCATGCGCTCCATTTCGCGCATCAGTAGTTCCTGCAGCCGCATCTCCTCAAGGCGCGATTCGGCTTCAGCCCTTCTAACCCGCTCCGCCTCGCGCCGCTCGCGAGCCTCCTCCAGCTTCCGCTGCTCTTGAAGCTGCATTTGCTGTTCTAGCTTTTGTTGCTGTTTTGCAAGCAAGTTTTCGCGTTTTTTACGGGAACGGATACTTCCGGGATTTTTACGAGTTGAAATAGTCATTTTAAATTTCCTCCTTAGAATGGGTTGAAGCTTGGCCTGTATGACGTTGAATGATTTCAATAAGCTGCGAAGTTCGCTTAAGCTCCTACACTTTCTTGTCCCTACGTTCTCACGTTCTAACTCCCTTGTTCTCACGTCCTTACTCTCTCGTTCTTACGTTCTTACTCTCTCGTTTTTACGTTCTCACGTTCTAACTCTCTTGTTCTCAGGTACTTACTCGTTTGCTCTTAGGCCCTCAATCTGTTGTTCTCACGCCCTTACTCTCTTTTTCTCAAGCCCTCAATCTCTTGTTCTAGCGCCCTTACTCTCTCGTTCTTTCCCTCTGCTCTCTTCCTCTTTCCCTTGCCCCTTATTCTCCTGCTCTTACGCTCTCTAGCCCTCGCCTCACTCTTGTTCTTGCCCTACACTCTCTTACTCGTCCACTCCCTCGCTTTTATATTTCCCTTGCTCCTACAATCTCGCGCTCTACACTGGCTCCCCGGTTACCATCCTCCGCTAACTTCACCACTCTCAACTAAAAATTGTCCGTGCACTCTTCAATGTGTCTCAGCCTCTGATTCGTCTGCACTTCCAGTAAACTCTCCCGCTTACGGGAGGCACTCCCTTCCTATCTGTTATTTATGTTCAAGCGTATCCGGCCTCTTCACGGACAGCGTAAGGATTCTACTTCCTTCATCCAAGCTCACTCAACCTCGGCCCCTTAAACCTCCGCTTCCTTAACCGCTCCTCACGCAGCTCCTGTTCCTAGCTCTTGCTTCCTCAGCCGCTGCTAACCCAGCTTCTGTTCTCAGCTTCTGTTCTTAGCTCCCGCTTCCTCCTTCTCTACTCCCCCACGCTCCTAGCTCACCGTCCTCGGCCGCTCGAGCTTATTCAATCCCGGCCAGCGGAATGTCGCCCATTCCGGATGATGCTTCTCTACCTGTGCCACGACGACGGTCATGTCGTCTACAATCTCGCCTTTATAATGTCGTACGACGCGTTCCAGCAGGATGTCTGCGATTTCCTGAGGATCGTTCGTGCCCATTTCCTGAATGACCCGTTTCATCCAAAGCTCCTTATTGACCGCATGGCCCGGGGCGTCATAAATGCCGTCCGTCATCATAATGAGCGTGTCGCCAGGCTGCAGCTGCATGCGGATCAGATCCACATCGATTTCCTGCAAAATACCGATCGGCAAGTTGTTAGCCGCCACAGGAATAACCTCGTTGCCCCGCTTAATGAAGCTCGGAGTCGAGCCGATTTTCATAAACGTCGTATGAGCCGTATATAAATCAATTAGGGCCACATCCACCGTAGCAAACATCTCGTCGGGCGAACGGAGCATGAGCACCGAGTTGACCGACTTGATCGCGAGCTGCTCATCCATGCCGGACTGCAGCAGCTGCTGCAAAATACTAAGAGCCGTACTGCTCTCCAGCCGAGCTCGCTCTCCATTGCCCATGCCGTCGCTGATTGCGACCGCGAACTTGCCGTTGCCTAGCTCGACCGTGCTAAAGCTGTCTCCCGACAGCAGGTCGCCGCCCTTGGCTGCACCGGCGATGCCGGTCACAACCTCATACTCTTTGGCTGATCCAAAGCGAATGAGCCTTGGCTCACCATTTTTACCGGGCTCCCGCTCGGCCTTCACCGCCACATGTTCGCCCAAAATGTCACTGAGTAGCGGCGCAATAATTTTGCGGCCCTCGTCGTGTCCTTGCGGGAAAGTATGATATACCTCAATCTCGACATTCCCTTCCTCCAAGCTGATAATATCAATGCCGTGAATGGACAGCCCCAGCGACTCCAGTGCATCGCGGATTTGCTCCTCCTGCAGGTGCAGCTGCTGGCCTTCCCTCTGAATCTCCCGAGCGAGATCCTCCATGATCTGCGACACGCCTGTTAGTTGATCCGCTACGAGCTGCCGCGACTCAAAAATCTGTCTTTTCCAATGAAGATCATGTTTGTACCGCTCATGCTGCTGCTGCAGCGCGCCCATCACCTGATGCGTCTTGCTGCAATGGCTCGTCCAAGCTCTCGGCATATCCTTCCGCCCTGTATACTCCTCCTCGTCCACCACGGTCATCATATCGGTCATCATCTTATAGGTTTCATAAAATTTTCCGTTCCAGCACATATCTTTGCGGTGGCAATTGGAGCACACCTTGCTGGAAGCGGTGTTCATAAAATGTTGTAGTTCTTCCTCAGCCGGCTTCTGCGGAGCCGCCGTATTGAGCTGACCGAAGCTGGTCGCCAGTTGGCGAAACACTTCGGAGAATTGCGTCACGCGCTGCGCGGTTACCTCGCGCACTCGCTTGGCGTACTCATGCTGCGACTTCACATGTTCGCTCGTTCCCGGTACGTAGCGGGAGATTGTTTTGACGACCATTTTCGGAGTGAGCAGGAACAGCGCCGCGGCCGCCACCGACTCCCAGGTGCTCGTCATCACATCCATCCCACCGCCTACATATAAGGAAAGAATTGAAGTTCCAAGCAGCATGCCGAACGCAACCGCCATCTTCCCGCCATCTCGCAACAACCCAGCCAGCAAGCCGGAAAAAGCGAGCAGACTCATCTGTACAACCGCGTTGAGATTGGCAAGGCTAAGAATAAGTCCGGCTACGACGCCGACAGAAGCTCCAAGCGGAGCTCCACCCGCCAGTGCGAACAGCAGCAGCATATAACGGGACAAAATATGCTCCAGTGACAATCCCTGGATCGTCCAACCGACCACACCAGTCATGACCGATGCCATGAGAATCATCAGGCAGATGATTTCCTCGTTTTTGAGCGTGTTGCTTTTGCGCGTCATCGTCAGCACCGGGATTGCCTGGACAAACACCAGTGTCAGCACAAACGCCAGCGCCGACTCCACACCGACCATCATCAAGTCGTACCAGCCGACCGTCCCGTGCACGAATGCTCCAAAGAGCTTCACAATGAGCGTTGCCAAGAACACCAGGATGGGCGCCTGCGACAGCTCCGCTTTTTCGTACACCTCCAGCCCTTTAATGAGCAGGAACAGCACCGCGATCTCCATCGCAATCGGGATTGCGCTAGGCGTCACCGCCAGCAGGCTACCTGCCACGAGCGAGACGGCCGTGAGCTTGTACACATCCTTTCTCAAAAAATAGATGACTGCAAAGTAAGCTGGAGCGAACGGCATCAGGTTCTCCAGGATGACCGCTCGTCCGAGCAGGAATCCGACAACGGCAATTAATATGGTCCAGCGCTTCGCCGCGATCAGCTGGAAGGCTCTCCACTGCGTAGCCTTTTCCTTCCCTTTACGCAGCGCCTCTACCGCACGGCTTGTCCGTGGCTGACCAGGGAACAGAACAACGTTGGCTTTTTCCTTCATTACGGCACCACCATTTCCGCCTTAGTGAGTCCCATTATAGGGGCCGAATTTTATAAAGTTTGTCAGAACAAGTCTTCTACCGGAAAGTTTTTTCCGACATCCCTCTCGTCCTTCGCGCGCGGTGCGCGGCAGTTTGTCGGCGGAGCCGCGAGCCCTTATCGGGTAAGCGATTGCGGATGCTGGAGACACTCCTGAAAAGCTCACATGGGGGAGGCCATAGCGCGGATGATGCGGTCTTTAGCCAGGTTTAGTTTCCGTTTGAACGCGTCGAATGGGGGGTAGTTTCTGTCGGGACTTAAGGATAATGGGGGGAAAGTTTTTGGCATACTCGAGTATAAGGCGAATCAAGGGGCCTCAGCGTCGAAGCTTCGGGGGCGGATGCTGTCCCTTGTGCAAGGTTTTAGAGCTGGAATGAGCTGGGAACCCGCTCTGGAGCCGCATTCATATCCTCGGCGGCTTTTGCCGCTTCGCGGAATGGCCTTCAAGTAGTTTCGACTACTTGGTTTCCACTTTTCCGCTGCGTAGACGGCTCTCAAGTAACTTCGACTACTTGGTTCCAGCTTTTTCGCCGCACAGACGGCTCTCAAGTAACTTCGGCTACTTGGTTCTCACTTTTCCGCCGCACAGACGGCTCTCAAGTAACTTCGACTACTTGGTTCTCACTTTTCCGCCGCACAGACGGCTCTCAAGTAACTTCGACTACTTGGTTCCAGCTTTTCCGCCGCACAGACGGCTCTCAAGTAACTTCGACTACTTGGTTCCAGCTTTTCCGCCGCACAGACGGCTCTCAAGTAACTTCGACTACTTGGTTTCCACTTTTCCGCTGCGTAGACGGCTCTCAAGTAACTTCGGCTACTTGGTTCCAGCTTTTTCGCCGCACAGACGGCTCTCAAGTAACTTCGGCTACTTGGTTCCAGCTTTTTCGCTGCACAGACGGCTCTCAAGTAACTTCGACTACTTGGTTCCAGCTTTTTCGCCGCACAGACGGCTCTCAAGTAACTTCGGCTACTTGGTTCCAGCTTTTTCGCCGCACAGACGGCTCTCAAGTAACTTCGGCTACTTGGTTCCAGCTTTTTCGCTGCACAGACGGCTCTCAAGTAACTTCGACTACTTGGTTCCAGCTTTTTCGCCGCACAGACGGCTCTCAAGTAACTTCGGCTACTTGGTTCCAGCTTTTTCGCCGCACAGACGGCTCTCAAGTAACTTCGGCTACTTGGTTCCAGCTTTTTCGCTGCACAGACGGCTCTCAAGTAACTTCGACTACTTGGTTCTCACTTTGCGCTTCTTATATAGAAGGAGTTGCTAATGCAACTGTGGTCAAACATACATCGACGCGCAAAAAAAACCCACAAGACACCAACTTCGCGTCCTGTGAGCCATTTATTGCACACTCAGCCTAGCAGGCTGGGTCTTACAGCTTGTCTTACAGCTTGTCTTACAGCTTGTCTTACAGCTTGTCTTACAACGTCTTACAACATCTTACCTCTTACTAGCTATTCCCTTCCCCATTACCACGTCTGCTCAACCGCACTTCTGCCCAGTTACACCGATCACCTACCAAGCATCTCGCACCACCAAAGCTAAGAACTAAGAGCGCGGCCTAGGTGCTGGCACAGAGGATTCTGCATAAGGCAATAACGGGACTTTGACCTCATTTATATATGCCGGCTGAAAATATGCGGTAAAAGAAATCGGCACGCTTAGCTCCTGCTCAGCGCCTGAACCTCGATTGATTTCAAGCGACTCCAGCGTCGTTAGCCTTGTCAGCTTATGCAATCGCTCGATGTAGTTGAGTATTTCATCGTATTTCCCTTTTACAACAGCCGACACCTGAAGGCGCAGCGGCCCAGATGCAGCCCCAGTCTCGCTGCCGGGAGCAGCAGCCTCAGTCTCCAAGCCAGATAGATCAGAGCTTCCACTTCCGGCGCTCTCGCTGCTAACAGCTGTATCTATACCGCTTCCGGCGTCCGCATTGTTGCCAGTCTCAGACGTTCCACCATCACCACCGACCTCCGCTTCAGCCGCTGGCTCCGAAGCAGACTCGTCCTGAATCGGTCTCGACTCTGCCAAATCACCGCTAAAAGCAAGAGAAACATGTGTAACACCGGCCTCCCGGCCTGCGACATCCAGATCAAGCAACAACTGCTCGGTGTTGTCCCAGTAAGGAAGGGCAGCCTGAACTTCGTCGAAAGAGCGAAGATCTTGCTCTGCCGTCCGTTCCTGCAACTTGTTGCTCAGCGCATCATTGATCTTCCCCTGAGCTTTCAGCCTGTCCTGCAAATCTGCGGACTTATCTTGCGCTGGCCCAAGCGCATACAGAAAGAACAGTAACAGCGCCAGGAAAAACACCGCCGCACTCAATAGCAGCAAAGAATTACGGCGTTGGGGCATCTGCTGCTCCCTCCTTTTCAGCCGGGAGCGGTTTGAGGGTCAACGTATAGGAAGCGGAATAAGGCCCGCTGGCTTCAGCAGATCCCGAGGAACTGTCTGAATTAACAATTCCGCCCGTCTGATCTTGTTTTAGTGAAGTTAGCGTCGATTGATCCAGCCACGCGATGCGTCTGCTATCAAATAAATAACGGGAAGCATCCTTCATAGCCGCCGTCCGAATCGACAACTGCAGCTGGCCGCCGCTGCTGTAGCTAATGCTTTGCAGCTCTGATCCCGTTGGTAAGTAAAATTCCAAATCGCGGATATAGCCAGCCGCATCGCGCTGAGCAGCACGTACCTGCTCCGCCTGCTCTATTGGATCGACAGCGCCGCTGTTTTCTTCGCTACTCAGCGTGCTGAGCTGTCGCTGCAGCGACAGTTCCAATTGGCTTGCCTCAACCAACCGGTCCTGCGCATCGGCAGCGTCTCCCCGCTCACCAACATAACTGTAGGCAAGCAGCCCGGCGCAAGCGATCCAAGCGACAGCCAGCATTGCAGCAGCCAGCGGAGCAAATCGTTGTTCACGGTCGACACGGGGCAGCAAGCCAAGCTGACGGATCGAGCTATTGCGGACGAGAAGTCCGGCCGGGATGAGATAAGTTTCAGCGAGTTCGCTAGCAGCTCCGGCGGCAATCGCCCCTGGTCCGGCTTCGCGGAATTCGATTTCCGGCAAAGCAGCGATCAGCGACTTTTTCAAAGCGGCTACCTGTTCCCCTCCGCCGGTGATGATAGCTTTACGGATTCGGGCTTGCCCTTCATGAATGCCAAATTCATAAAAGCTCAGCATACGGACAATCTCAGCCGTCAGCTCGCCGATGCGCAACCCATCCATTCCCTCCTGCGCGTTATCCTCCTCGATGGCACGCACAAAAACGGGATTTCCTTCGTGGAACATCGCAATTTCGGCCGAGGCTCCACTTAGGTGCACATACATTTGCTCCGTCGGACAGTCCTCTCCGCCTGGATCGATCGCTCCTTGCAGCGCGGTCGCGGCGATGCCAGTACCCGCCACACGGATGCGTGCCTCGCGCAGCATGCTGGAAAGGGGTTCAATCCAACTTCGTGGCGCTGCGTAAACGAGTACCTTCGTGTTTTCCGCGTCGCGGCTCAGCACCGCGTAATCGTACACTGGATTCTCGAACGGCAAATGCATAGCCGTCTCCACCTCCAGGTGGATCAGTTGCCGCAGCTCCTTTTCGTTCACGGCAGGCAAAGACATTTTACGAACAATGACTTGAGAGGTCGGCACCGCCACAACGGCGCTTGCCCCCTGCAGCCCATGCTCCCGAGCCCACTGCCGAATGGAAATTCGCAGGCTTTCTTCATTAATGATAACATCCTGGTCGATCAGTCCATGCGGGAAAGGGAAAAATCCGCTTTTCTCCAGCTCTCGGCCCTTCTTTTTGCCTAACGAAGCATATCGAATCCCGGAGGCATCAACGGTGATCCCGATCCGCTTGCTGCCCAGTGCGAGCATCTTTCATCACATCCTGCTACATAAATAAATGCAAATAACCGTCTATGAGTGCATCGCCATAACCATACGCAATCAATGCTCCGAGCGACAGGTAAGGGCCAAAAGGCAGCGGCCGCTTCACTCCGCCCCGGTGCAAAAGGAGTAACAGTAAGCCACCGGCTGTTCCCGCCAGGCTGCCTATCATGAGCGCTAGCAGCACGCCTTTCCAACCTAGCACAAGTCCGAACAGCGCCAGCAGCTTCACATCGCCCATTCCCATGCCCCCTTTGCTGAGCAGCGCGATGGCGAGTAGCAATCCTCCTCCCACTGCCGCTCCGATGACATACTCGGCATAAGAGCGGCCGGCCGGTTCAAGGACGCGAAGCGCAAGCAGTATGGGTAAAAAGCAGAGCAGCACCGCGTTTGGAATGCGCATATAGCGGATGTCTGCCACGGTGATGATGACGGCCAGGCTGACAAGCAGCAGGCCGATTAGTCCTTGTATCGTCAGGCCGAACCGCAGGTAGGCCCCGACGAAAAGCAGCGCGGTCGCGAGCTCGCCCGCGGGATATAGCGGCGATACGTTCGCCGCGCAGCTGCGGCAGCGCCCCCGGCTGAGCGCATAGCTCAGCACGGGGACAAGCTCCCGCGCCCGCAGCCGATGCCCGCAATGCGGGCAAGCGGACGGCGGCACCATAATGGACTGGCCGGCCGGCACGCGCAGGCCGACGACGTTGAAGAACGAGCCGCATGCTAGGCCTAGTGCGAAGAGATAGAGAGAGATGAGGAAGGTCATGGGTTAGTTGGAGTTAGCTTTTTGATTCGCCTCCTGTTGATTTAGTTGGTGGGGCTGGCGTAATTCCTGGAGTGGCAGGAACCGACGCCCCCTGCCCTTTCATTACATCTGGGCCAGTATAAAATTCGGTACCATCTTCCGTAGTTATAGAGACATATTGGAGTGCTCCGTCCGCTTGGAATCTAACAACTCCTGCTGTAATCGGCTTCTTCGAACTAGGCAAATTCATTTTATCAAGGAATCCTTTACCTTCAAGCGTGTCTCCAGTTCCAACTACCTGAATATCTTGACCCGATTTACTTTCGAATTCCCCATTCTTCTCGTCTGTTATATACAATCTAGCGGCATCATATATCTGTCTTGCCGTCTGAAAATCCGATTTACTTCCGCTCTTGTTGATTACATTCCCAATCAAAGGAATAGCAATAGCTGCAATAATCCCCAAAATAACGATGACGGCAAGAAGCTCAATCAGTGTGAAGCCCTTCTCGTCTTTCTTCAACTTTTTCCATACTGCTGTCATTTGTCATTCACTCCTACGATAGATTTTAATTATGCTCTAAATGCTTTAAACCCACAGGGCATTCAGGGTACACTGCCTGCCCTGCTTTTAGATAAAATACTGGGTTTGAACTATTTCGCTCTTCTTTAGAGCCAGCTAACGAAACTGTGAGAGCTTATTTGCCTCAAAATCCGCCCTTCAACAACGTAACGAAACAGAGCGGCCTTATTGGCCCCCGAAACCTGCGATTTCCTAGAAAAACGGTCCAATAACGCTCCTCAGTTTCGTGAAAATCTGAAACCGAGCCTAAGCGGTACTTTAGCGTCTCTCAGTTCCGTTAGGACCCGGCAGCATCTAACTGTTGGGTGCTAATTGAGGCGGGCTGGAGTTAGGCTAGAGCCAGATGCCATCCAGATTTACTGCATTGGCGGTGATACCGGCTCCGAGCCGACCGAGCACAATCAATCGGCCGTCAAACTATGCATCCATTCAACCGACCTGCCCGGCCAGCCGCCCAATCAGCCCAGCTGTCCATAAAGGCTGAACATCGGCAGCATAATTGCCGCAACGATCAGGCCAACGACACCGGCCAGGAAAACGATCAGCAGCGGCTCGATCAGCGACTTCAGCCGATCCACCGTGTTGTCTACATCCATCTCGTAAAAATCCGCCACCTTGGCCAGCATCTCATCCAGCGCTCCGGTCTCCTCGCCGACTGCGATCATCTGTGTCACGAGCGGCGGAAAAACCCATGCCTGTTTGAGCGGCTCGGAGAGCGGGTTGCCCCGACGAAGCGAGTCCGCTGAGCTACGCAAATATCCAGCGATGACGCGGTTGCCGACCGCCTCTTCGACAATTTGCAGCGCCTGCAGCATCGGCACCGAGCTAGCATACAGCGACGAAAGTGTGCGCGATACCTGGGCGATTGCGCCCTTTTGCTGTAGCTTGCCGAACACCGGCAGCTTCAGCTTCACATAATCCAGCGCGTAAGCTCCGCGCTTCGTTTTTTTCAACGCATACAGGGCCGCACCTAGAAGCACTAAGCCCCCCAACCACAAGTACCACTGGTTCTCAAGGCTGGCGCTCATCGCCATAACGATCTTGGTAATGGTTGGCAGCTCGGCATTCATGGACTCGAACATGCTGACGAATTGGGGTACGATCGCCTTGAGCAGATAAACGACCGCCGCAACAGCCAGCATACCGACGATGACAGGGTAGGTGAGTGCGGATTTGATCTTCTCTCGTGTGACATGCGCCTTTTCGAAAAAGGTAGCAAGCCGCTCCAGCGTCCCTTCCAGGTCGCCGGATTCTTCACCGGCCCTGATCATGCTCGTGAACATGACTGGGAAGATCCGTTTATGCTCCTGAGCTGCTTGCGAGTAGGAGCTGCCGCGCAGCAGCGAGGCATGAACATCGCGAAGCGCCTTACGCAGCGCCTTGCTTTCCGTCTGCTGAGAGAGAATATCCGTCGCATGCACGAGCGGAACTCCGGCCCTGATCAGCGTTGCGAATTGTCGGCAGTACACGATAAAATGCGCCATTTTGACGGGATTCCCGATATAGATATCCATGTTCAGCAGTGTATTGCGATGCTCCTCCAGCGCCAAAACGATGAGTCCACGCCGCCGCAGCTCCTCGACCGCCGACGACTTGTCCATGGCCGTCAGCATCCCCTTCAGCTGCTTGCCGCTTCCGCTTTTGACATGGTATAGAAATTGCGCCAAACGTCTATTCCCCTCTCTCTTTCAGATACGACATGGCGTCCACGGCATCGACCAAGCCCCTCTGAAGGAGCTCGCGCAAACTGCCTTCGAGCGTCATCATGCCCTGCTGGCTTCCAGTCTGCATGACACTGCGCAGCTGATGAACCTTTTCCGTGCGGATCAGGTTGGCAACAGCTGATGTGTTCACCATAATTTCTGCTGCTAGAACGCGCCCTTTCCCCCCGGCCTTGCGCAGCAGCCGCTGCGAATGAACCGCGATGAGCAGCGAGGCAAGCTGTGAACGAATCTGGGCCTGCCGCTCCGCCGGAAAAGCATCGATGATGCGATCTACCGTCTGCGGTGCATCCGCTGTATGTAAACTTGATAACACCAGATGGCCGGTCTCCGCCGCAGTCAGAGCAGCAGCCATCGTCTCAGGATCGCGCATCTCCCCAACTAAAATGACATCCGGCGCTTGCCGCAGCGCAGCTCTGAGGCCGCTCGCGAAGCTCGCCGTGTCCCGGCCAACCTCTCTCTGGTCCACGACCGAACGGCCATGGGCATGCAGGAACTCGATTGGATCCTCCAGCGTCACAATATGACGACTTCCGGTCCGGTTCAGATGTCCAATCAGAGCGGCAAGCGTGGACGATTTGCCGCTGCCAGTAGGGCCGGTCACGAGCAGCAGCCCTTGCCGCCGCTCCGCCCATTCCCGCATCGCGGGCTGCAGGCCGAGCGACTCCAGCGTTGGCACCTCATCCGTTATCGTGCGTGCCGCCAGACTGATCCCTCCCTGCCGGCGGAAAATATTAAGCCGGAAGCGAAGCCCGTCCGTCTCCCAGGCAAGATCAGCCTCACCCTCGGCCTCGAAGCGCTGCTGCAGCTCTCCAAGCAGCGGCACAATCATCGCCGCGCATTCCCCCTGCGTCAGTGTAGCGCCAAAGCCATCAACCGGCGTCAGCTGCCCGTCGATCCGCAGCACAGGAGGCGCTCCTGCCGATAGATGTAGATCCGACGCGCCTCGATCTTGCGCCTCGCGCAAGAGCTGGCGCATTTTTTCCAACGGCTGATTCATTCCAGTACCCTCCCTGCTGCTTGTCCAACTTGTTGCGGGCTGCCTATTTTCTACCTTTACACAAGTTGAATTGTCCTGCTCCTGCTCGCCCCACGCCGCAAGCTCTCCAACTCATCTCCCAAGTCGCCTCAGCGACTTAAACCGCATGATAGACTCCATAGCGCATTCTTCCGCTGCCCCTACCGCATCACCGCTTCACGCATAACCTCCTGCAGCGTCGTCTGGCCTTGAAGCACCTTGCCCAGCCCGTCCTGCAGCAGCCCAATCATGCCGGCACGTTCCGCCGCTGCCTTGAGCTCCAACACCGAAGCGTCCTCGCCGATCAACCGGCGAAGCTCATCCGTTACCGCGAGCACCTCATGGATCGCAATCCGGCCGCGATAGCCGGTTTTACTACAACTGCCGCAGCCGCTGCCACGATACAGTACATCCGTTTCCACACCATAACTGCGCAGCAGAATCCTTTCTTGCTCCGTAGACTCGTAAGACTTGCGGCAGTCTGGGCAGACGCGCCGAACGAGCCGCTGGGCGACCACGCCGACCAAGGAGCTAGCGATCAGATAACTGGCGATACCCATATCCCGGAAGCGAGTTACAGTGCTAACTGCATCATTCGTATGAAGTGTAGACAGTACCAGATGACCCGTCAGTGATGCCCGGATAGCGATCTCGGCCGTCTCCGAATCGCGGATCTCTCCGACCATAACGATGTTGGGATCCTGCCGTAAAATAGATCGAAGTCCCGCGGCAAAAGTCAGCCCAATAGCGGGATTCACATGCACCTGATTGATGCCTTCCAGTTGGTATTCCACCGGGTCCTCAACCGTTATAATGTTCTCGTTGTCGCGATTGAGATGCTGCAGCGCCGAGTAGAGCGACGTCGTTTTGCCGCTGCCCGTTGGGCCAGTCAGCAAAACGATGCCGTAAGGCGCCTCGACCATGTCTTTGAACATGCGATGATTATCCGGGCTGAAGCCCAACTGATCGATGCCTTTAACACCGACGCTGAGATCCAAAATCCGTAGGACGAGCTTCTCACCATGGATTGTCGGTAGAGTGGAGATGCGGATATCGACAGTACGATAGTCGACTTGCAGCTTAATGCGTCCATCCTGAGGCAGTCGCCGCTCCGCGATGTTGAGGCGGGCCATAATTTTCAACCTTGCGGTAATATAGCCTTGCATCTGCTTCGGAATGACCCTCTCCGTACGCAGCTCGCCATCGAGCCTATAGCGGATCAACAATTGAGTCTCGCCGGGATCAACGTGGATGTCGGATACCTGCAACTGTACAGCCTGTTGAATCATGCCGTTTACAAGACGCACGACAGGCGAATCCTCATCCGTAATCTCCATCTCGCCGATCTCGTCCTGGGCAGGCAGATCACCCATGATCTGACTCATCGAATCCTGCAAACCGTAGTAGCGAGCGATCGCGCGCTGCAGCTCCTCCTTCGTGGAGATTGCAGGCTCAATGCGGAATCCCGTGCTCATC
The DNA here is from genome assembly GCA_900105225.1 of Paenibacillaceae bacterium GAS479. Taxonomy (NCBI): domain Bacteria; kingdom Bacillati; phylum Bacillota; class Bacilli; order Caryophanales; family Paenibacillaceae; species Paenibacillaceae bacterium GAS479. The sequence continues at coordinate 2,437,045 of LT629764.1, forward strand.
CTAAGTTCTTCTATAGCAAAATAGTCCAGCGGATCAGCCATCGCAACCATCAGCTTGCCGCCTTCTTTATGCAACGGAATGACCTGATAACGGCGAGCCAGGCTCTCCGGAATGATTTGGGCAATGGTCGGGTCGATCTGGTATTTGAACAAGCTGACATGCGGGATGCCGAGCTGGAATTCCAGTACCTCTATCAACTGCTGCTCGGTCATATAACCTTGAGCAATCAACAGATCACCCAGCTTTTGCTTGGTGCGTCCTTGTTCCTTCAGCGCCTCCTGAAGCTCCGTCTCCGTAATGACCTCGCTCTCGACCAGAAGGTCGCCAAGCCGCTTTCTCACGCTATTCATCCTGATCTCCCGCCTTTCCTAAAGTGCCGACTCCGCCTGTTTTCTGGCTCCATATTTTGTATATCGCCGGATCATACCTAGAAGTTTAGGTCTTTGGTCGCAATGAATTAATAATTCAACAATTTTTGCCGACTTACCAGTTTATTTCAACTCCTATAATCAATTATATGTATTTATATATCGATACAAATCTAAAAAATGGTTATTTTATTTTCCTAATTCTGTTTTTTATTTATCGAATGGATTATAATCAAAGAACTATAAATAGTCTATAGGTCCTATATTTTACCCATTCATTGTTCTGGAGGTAGATGTTTTAATGGCTGCCCTTTCCCGTTTCATAGTCAGCGCCACATTAGCGCTTGCGCTATTTTTGACCTCACTTTTGCTTCCCTGGCCGCATACTTTGAGGCTTGCCGAGGCGGCTGGCGTCTCCGATTCAATTAAAATTCTTGAGATTACGGATAGCGGGACTTCCGATCTCTCCTCCCTGCTCCGTGAGCCCGATTATTCTATCAGCTCCATGAGCATGAAAAAATTCGTAGCCACGCGAACCGAGCTTGAGGGCATGTATGATGCCGTCTACATAGGCAAAGGAAAGTACAGCCCAGAAACCCTTCCTCTGCTGGATACTCCAAAGGAGAGGAACGAAAATCACAACACGAAGGAAAAGCTAAATGATATTACTCGTCTAAAAGCTCAGGAGCTTATCGACGGCTATGTAAATCGCGGCCTGCTCGTGCTTCTGTATAGCGATAACGCATCAGCCAGCGGCCTGTTACATCAGCCAGCGGCACCCGGTGGAAAACCCGGCATCCTCAAGGAAAAATTCGGCGTCTACAACGAGGCGGGCAAGCGCAGAGACAATGTGCTGTTCCTTGACAATGCTGGCCTTAACCGGGTATCGACAACTTTGAAGCAAGACAAATACGCCCAAATGCTTCGCCTGCGGCCGAAGCTGCAGCTGACAAGTGGACCGATAAACTATTTGCAAACACCTGAGCCCCTGTATCAGGCTGGTGATGCCATTTCTTTCCGATATGAAAAGCCTGAACGTCCCGGCATCCGGGTCAATCTATACTTGAACCTCGATTCCTCGTTACGCTTCCTGCCGGATCAAGTTGTGGCGTCGTCCGACGCACCAGGAGCATCGGGAGAGCTCAGCTACCGAATGCCCAAAGGTTTTTCCGGGCTTTATTACTGGAAGCTTGAGATCGTAGATAGCAGCACGGGCTTAAAAAGCTATCGTTCCGGAGTAATCCGCTACCGCGACAAGCTGACAGCTATCCGTGTCCTGCAGATCATGCCAAAAAACGATGCCAACAGCTCGCTTAAAAAGAACGATGTGCTAAAGCAAAGCTATCTCTCTACCAATGACTACGCCATCGAACTGACGACAACCGATACAGAAGCTTTTAATACAAAAGGCGGCCTTTACGGTTATGATTCCATCGGCGGTAAATATGACATGCTCATTTTTGGATTCAAGGACTCATACAACGCAAATGCTGCACTCAGTGAAACCGCCGCCGGGGCGGTCAATGCGTTCATAGCCACGGGACAGAGCGTCATGTTCACCCATGACACGGTGTTCATCGCCAGCGGCACGACAGACAACGTCTGGACGCGCAACTTCAAGGGCAGCACCGGTCAGACCGGGATCATGACCAATATGGGCCTGCAGGCTCCCAAAGAATCAACCAAAGTCGCCAAAGTGAACGACGGACTGCTGACACGGTTTCCATTTAATCTGGATGCCAGTACTCCTTCCGTAGCTAGTACGCATAACCAGTACTTCATGCTTAATCTGGAGGATCCCGCCATCATTCCCTGGTACAATATCACCGGCGGTACTCGTGACGAGAACGACAGCTGGAATCATTACTACACCTATTCCAAAGGCAATGTGACCTACTCCGGCACGGGGCATGTTTTCAAGGGCGGCTCTGAGATTTTCCCCGAATGGGAACAGAAGCTGTTCGTCAACACGATGTATCGCGCGTATATTGGTTCCAATCACAAACCGGAGCTAACCGTCTATTCACCCACCGCTTACTCCGATAAGGAAGGAAACTTCATCCCGTCCTACCAACAGATTCCCATCAACTTCATGGCGGAGGACCCCGACTACAAGGATCGCAGGCTGAATGCCAAGATTGACTTCCGTTACAGCGGACCGGATGGCAAGCCGGTTGTTCAGACGATGTACGAGTCCGGAACTCTGTTATCCGGGACGCTGGTTGCGCAATCTTTTCCCAATCCGCTGCCGAACGGAGGAGATCTTGAGGTCCGCATTACGACGAGCGACAAGCAGGGAGCCTCTGCTACAGAGTGCATAGCCGTGCGTATTCAATCTTTATCCCCCCAGCTGCAGGTTGAGCGGAGCGCCAGCGGCACTTTGAAGGACGTTTATGTCGAAAAGGGCAAGGACTTCCAGCTGCACTATACGGTTCGTCCGCAGCCGATCACCGGTGTAAAAGGACAAGCCGGGGAGATCGTCATCGCATCGCCTTCCTTTACCGAGAAGCTGCCTAAAAACCTGGAAGTGTCCTCGTTACCGGAAGGCTTCTCTAAATCGGGTACGTTGGCTAGTGGCTATACGATTACAGGCTCTCTTCGTGATATTCGTTTTATAGGCGAGACGGTCGGAGACAAAACTGTATACAGCGCTGAGCCGATGCAATTCAACCTTGTTGCCCGCGCCATGGGGGCCGGGACGCTGCAATTGAATGAAGCCGCCCTAAGCTTCCGTAATCTTGGCCAGTCCACTTTCACCCGCTTGAACTTCAACGCACTCACGCTGGACGCGGTCGTTAAGCCGAGCCTTTTATCGCTGCCAGCCTCCGTTGAAATCGCTCGAAACGAGAGCTACAAGCTGCTGCTGATCAAAGAGCCGCAGGATGCTTCTGATATCGGCCTGGAATGGACCTCCAGCAACCCTGCCGGCGTCTCCCTCCAGGAGAGTGTTAAGGACGGAATTATGATCAAAGGCCTTCAGCAAGGGGCTACCTCGGTCATTACGGTCACCGACAAGCTAAGCGGGCTGAGCGCCAGCTCGACCGTCCGAGTCATTGAGCCAGGCTTGTCCATCGAGACGGCGGACAAAGCCCGCGTTTACACGCTCGGCAGCCGTATCGGCCTGGATGCTCTACTCATTAAATCCGCCAGCGAAAGCTTGCCGCCGGGAGCTCAGGTCGTATGGTCGGTAGAACCGCAGAGCAGCGGCGAAGAGGGGATCATTGAAAAGCAACGAAAGGGCAGCTTGCTTGAATGGAGCGCCGGTTTTTATCCAACACTACCGGGCTCGTACAAAATCAGGGCAAGCATTAGCGTGCAAGGCATCTCTAACGCGACAGACTTGGCAGAGACCAGAACCTATGAATCAACGGCGCTGGAACTCAATGTCCTAAACCCTGATCTGCTTCTGAACGGCCCATCCGTTATCGTAGCCGGTGACAGCCGGGCCCTGTGGACCCGCGACTGGGGAAATTTACAGCCCGTGGGGGTAACGCAACGTGCGCTGGATTATGGTTGGAGCTGGGAACCGAAACGAGGAGACACTTCCTCTCTTCGCCCGCAGCCGAACAATCCGCAGCAAATGGGGTTGAAATCAGAAAACCCGGGCTCTGGCACACTGGCTATTACAGCCTTGCAGCCGCTTCGAATCGGTGCAGCCCCTATCGAAATTGCCGAGAAGGGCAAAGATATCCAGATTATTGCCAAACCGACGCTTGCTGTTGGCAACAGAACGCTGCTCCCGGGTCAAAACACCTCGATCAGCCTAGATTGGGGCTCGGCTGCAACCAAGCCGCCAGCCACAGTTAGCTGGTCGATAACCGGAGCGGGGGCGTTGTCTGGCAGCGAGGCAGAATCTCGCCAGCTGACCGCTTCCAAGCCTGCAAGCAGCAGCGGCCAGGCCGTTATAAGAGCTGTCGTTACGATGGAGGAGACGAAGTACTCCTTCACAATTGAACAGTCCGTTGCCGTTCTGGCACCTGCACTCGACATTCAGGGATTGCCGGAGCTGGTGGCACCGAACCAGAAGCTGGAGCTTAAAGCCTCCTGGAGAGACGGCTACAATGGCAGTCTAACCGGATTGCTATGGCAACCGGGCGGCATGCCTTCGTCCAGAGCTGAGCTTGCAGCCGATCCTTCCAATCCGGCAAAGGCCGTATTTACCGCGCTTTCGGCAGGAGCAGCGAAGGCGTCAGCAGAAATCAAGCTGTCGAACACCTACACCGCCTCAGCGGCCAAAAATTTGATGATCGTTGATTTCACACTTCCATCGGCCATTACGCTGAGACAGGGTGAGTCGCTCGTTCTCAAAGGAAACGGGCTGCAAATACTGCCCTCTAATCTGACGGAGAAAATTGCCCCCCAAATCAGTTGGAGCAGCAGCAATGCGGCGAACGTAGCCGTTGATACTACCGGCAAGCTGACCGCCAAAAAGCTCGGAACCGCCACGATTACCGCGACCTATGAGGCAAACTCATTCCCTGGCGGAACGATTCAGCGGAAAACCATCGTCACCGTCAAAGCCCCCGAAGGTGATCGCTACTGACGGAATTGGATTGATCAATTTTTTTAAGCGGGGAATAAACGCCACGCCAAATAAGCTGTCTCCGAATTTCATGTCGGAGACAGCTTTTTACATACGCAAAATTGGAATTAAAAATAGACGAACGGACAATTCTAAGTTCGTCTATTATAATTTAAATTAAAAGGAGTGAAGTTATGAGAAGATTTGGTGCATTTTTATTAAGTGTAATTGTGAGTATCGTAGTGTTTTTTATAATTGCTTTATTATTGGGCGATAGCGGAGGTAACAGTGATTCCACTTTAATTATCTGCATTCTAATTACTATGTCACTCCAGCTATCTTTTATTATTTCATTCGTAGCCTATAAAAGAAAATAGAGTTTATGACTAATCGAGTAGAACATAACCGTTATCCCGCCGTCCTACCAAATCAGCTACCGGCGGCCTTATCCGCTCTGCTGCATCAGTCTATCCGATCAGCATTCGCTCAGCTTCAGCGGACCGGTTGTCAACCGTCCTGTCGAATCAGCTTCAGCGGGCCTGTCGTCAGCCGCACCTTGCTCACTCTCGGCAGCGCAGCTCCCTGGCTTGCGAATACCGAGCTGTTGTACTCGATAATGAAACGCGCCCTCTCCTTACCGATGCCACCAAGTTGCTCCTGGAACTCCAGTCTTCCTGTTGATCCGTTCTCTGTAGTGGAGCCCATCGTACCATTGAGCGTCAAATTCCCTTTGGAAAAAAAGCCGCCCTTCATCCAGAAGGCGCTGCCCACACCATATAGATTGGCCGAGCTGTCGGTATAGAGGAAGGCGTCCAACACCTGGCTACTGGCAACGTTATCGTTACCATAACCGGAGCCTACCGGCTGGAAGGAATCAACCCGATATAGATCAATCGGGCCGCTGCCGATTAACACGAGCTCTTTACGCGGCTCGTTTTGGCTTGGACTCAGCCCGTGAATTGCGGCATCACGAATGTCCGTACGCCCAAGCACATACACCGTTGCATCAACGTCCACCTGGCCGGAAAGCGTCATATTGCCGGTCACCAGGATGTTGCCCCTCAACTTCAGCGGCACGGACGCTAGAGCGTCACCCTCTTCCGTATCACCCATCGGTTCTACCGTGCCTTCTCCCTCCGGCGTACCACCTGGAAGCTCTGTCGCGCCCTCTCCCTCGGACATGCCGTTCAGCGGCGCACCACGCAGCTCCAGATCGCCGTTTACGATGAGCCAGTTGTGCTTTCCTTTGGAGGCAAAATCAATCGCCGGAAGCTGCTGGTCCAGCACCAGCGGACCGTCAACGATGGCAGAGCCGGGCCTGCTCGCTGCGCCAATGGAGCTCAAGCTGGCTCCGAAAGCTTCTAGGTCCAGCTGATAAACAGTCTTTTTCGCCAAATAATCAGCCAGCTTCAGCTCATACTCCTGCTTCGCTTGCTCGTACTCTGTGGACGAAGGGACGACAGTACCCGACGGTTGGCCTGCCGAGGTCCCAGATTCCGCTCCTTCTGACACCTTATCTCCCGTGCCATCATCTGTGGGCGGGGATTGCAGCAAAATATCCGGCAGCACTGGCTCCTTCTCCGCCATCGTCGGTTGAGATCCGAGCAAGTCGTATGAGGCGGCATAGTCCCCTTTGAGCCGATTGATCAGGCCAGAAGCTCCTGATGTTGCATACACGTTCTCGATAACCGTCCGAGTCTCTTTCAATGTGACAGCATCAGCGTTTGGACCGATAGAATCCCTGACTTTATCCAGAAAACTCGACTTCACGTCAATAGAAACGAACTTCTGCGGCGGCTCTATGCGAATCCGATCACCGAGGCCATGTGTCTTGACCTTGTCCACTCCGCTCGCCGCAGCTAGACGGTTATCATAAAGGGCCGTGTAACCTGAAGCATCATCGGTATAATTGGCGCCATAACCATAGAGCAGTTGTGAGCCATTTCCGGTCACGATCCAGCCGCTGCTGTCCGCAGGGACAGTGTTGGCCGCGCCTGCAATCGGGTCCAGGAACATGAATTGCGTCACTTGTGTCCTCGGCTTGCCCAAATAAATATATTGCGCCGTATCGCTAAGATGCAGTCCTTGACCGGCATACAAATTGCCCATAAAATATGGAGCGCCATTCACTGTGACGATACCTTCAGAACCGAATGCGTACTTGAGAAAATCCGGGTATGTGTCCAGCACAATCTCCTGCTGCATTCGCCGGATGGCGCCGTCCACCTTAGCTTCCGCCGTCACGATCAGCGCATATTGATAAGCGCCGCTGCCTTCTCCAACGGGGGATTTGCATTGGCCGCTATCCGCACACAGCACGCTGATGACCTGAAAGAAAGGCCGTGAAGCTGCGTCTAGATTACTATTGCCGGACGGTTCTTCATTCACGAGCTGTTTGTTGAACTGAGTTGTGAAGCTGGCGAGCTGCTTACCTAGAGACTCAGGGTCGATGGAACGGTTGTTGAAGCGATCATAGATCGCTGCCACCGCTTCATCTAGTCCCTTTTGAGCTAAATGCAGGCTCTGCACATTTTCCTCGCTGCGCTCAGTCCGCATCGCACCGCCCAAGCTGGCACCAAGCACGGCTACGCCAAGAAGGGACAGCAGCAAAATGAGGAACACGACGAGCAGCAGCGAGGAGCCTCGATCATCCCTCATAGCGGCAATACCTTTAGAACCCGAATTTGCTTTCCACATCGAGCGTATACTCCCGTCCTCCAAATGTTTTCATTAAACTTAGCCGGATGTTCAGCAGGCCGCTCCCGCAAGCCTGGCCGCCTTGAGCACAGGTTAGCTGGATAAGAGACCCTTGCGGTCCGTCCAGTTCCAACGACGAGCCCAGCTCAAGTCGCTCCCCGCCTATATAAAGAAAGCCTTTACCGGAGTCGTCCCGCTTGAGCGTCAGCTCCTCCGATGATGGGGTAGAAGTGCCAGGCGCCATGAAGCTGAGCTTGATCCCTTGGGCTGCGTTTGAATCGGACTGCTCAAGCTGGGTCGGACCGACCGTATATAGCCTTGCCATAATTGTGCTCATCACCAGATCGCCATCCTCGCGCAGTTCGTTCTGCACCTGGACCCGCTCATACGCATTCATCCCGAAAGAGATCGTGGCGTAAATGATGCCCATTACGACGGACAGCAGGCTGAGCGCAGCAATTAGCTCGATCAGCGTATAACCTTCTTCCCGGCGAAGCCGGTCAACGAATCGTTTCATCGGTCAAATATCCCTCCACACGTACCGATTCCGAACGGCCGCCAGCCTCCGAGCTTACCTCAACCTGCACCGCCATCAAGTAAGCCGACAGTGCAGAAGCTCCGTCCTGTCCGTTTGTACCTGAGCCGAGCCCGCTTCCGGGAGCAGATCCGGCAGCTACAGATTTCCCTTCGTCCAGCTCATCCGGCTGCAAATTGAGATTCGGTGACAGCTCCGGCTGATAAGATATCTTCACTGAATAGACAATCCCGTTGACCTCAGGATTCAACACATGAGCCAGCGTCGCCGTGTCGGTAACAGCTGATATATAGGGCAAACATCCACCAGTTCCTATGCTTGCGGGCTGGCATTGGGATGCCTCTAGCGCCGGATAACCGCCGCTGACCTGCTCCGTGGCCAAATAATTACGTAACGGAGCATAAGGTTCCTTCTGGATGTAAGCCAGTGCATTACGAGCTAGATGAATGGCGATCGTTTTGTTCTGATTTTGCTTGCTGTAGGACATGGCTTGAACAAAAAATCCGCTCAGCGTAAGCGCGACAACGGACAATATGACAATGGAGGCCATAATCTCCAGCAGCGTAAAACCCTGCTCGTCCCCTCCGGCTTGCTGCATAAGGCTCGTCCCTTCCAAAATGAAATGTGCTCACATCTTTATCGACCAAAACCTGGTTAACTATTAGGTCTAAAGACATGCATTTCATTGTTTAATAAGGTCTATAGACCTTGTTTCGTATGTTATGACGATAAGAACTAAACGCTTATCTGCGAGCCCGCTTTAGCTGAGTGCATAAAAAGATGAGCCGGCCAAAAATCATCGCTAATTGACTTAGGGACGTCCCCTTCGACCAGTAAAATAGAGGTTGATGGCGTGGGATTTTGAATTGTTTTTGAACCTTGAAGCGTTCACCGGGGGTTGTCGTTAATTGAGAGCTACGAATAACGATTTACTTGTGCATGAATAGAATCTCTCCATACGTAACGAAACTGAGAAGCCTTATTTCGGAAAAATGGAAGATTTTCGCAGCGCAATCTGCGCTCTGCGAGTGATAAAGCGATGAAATTGGAACTCAAAAAAGGGGACCTCCCAAGTCATCGTTAAATGACTTGGGAGGTCCCCTCCTTATTGCCAATGAAAAGAACTACACGCGCTTGGCTCCACGGCCGCCGCGTTTGCCTTCTGTGTTCTTCTTCAGAGACGAGATCCGTTCTTCGCTATCTTTTAGGAAGCGGGACATTCTATCCTCGAAAGAGGGCTTACCGAATGCAGGACGACCGCCACCGCCGCCGCCCTTATTGAACGGACGACCACCGCCACCGCCGCCTGGACCGCGTCCGCCGCCACCGCCAAAGCCGCCTGGGCTACGCGGAGGACCGCTACCAGGACCGCGCGGAGCACCGCCGCCTGGGCCGCCTTCGCGATTGAAGCGCTCGCGCGCTGGAGGCGCGCTGCCTTCAGGGCGGTCGATCGCTTGCTTGATGGACAGACCAATCTTACCGCCTTGATCGATGTTGATGACCTTAACCGTCACGACATCTTCCAGCTTCAGATGATCCTTGACGTCCTTCACATAATTGTCGGCAATCTCGGAAATGTGTACGAGGCCTGTGACACCCCCCGACAAATCGACGAATGCCCCAAAATGTGTAATGCCTGTCACTTTGCCCTGTAATTTGGCGCCCACTTCTATTGCCATAAAATAAAATGTTCCTCCCTAAAAGTTGTGCGAAGCAAGTTAAATGCCGATACGACGTCAATAATGACATGGATGGCATGCTTAATCTCAATTATACCGTAAGGCCAAAAGCAAGGTCAACAGACGGATGCCTGGTCAATCCTGGCTCCGTCCTTATTCCGATGGAGTAATCAGCTCTTCGCCGGGCTTAACTAGCCCCTGCTGCTTCGTCGCGAGCTGCGAAATATATTCCGGATCATTGAGCTGCTTAACCTTAGCCTTCAGCTCTTGGCTCTGCTTTTGCATCTGTTCCAACCGATCCTTGGCCACCGTCAGTCGCCCTTCGGTCTCCGCCTGGCGCTGCATCTGAGAGAACAGGGTATACCCTGCCCACGCTAAAATAACCGTCATCGCCAATAGCCACAGCTTAAATCTTCTGCGCGCGCCCGTCGTGTTCGGACTTATCATCACGTGAATCCTCCCGTCACTTCCAAGGTATGGCTTGAAGGACCGGAGCGAATCCAATCACTTGCGGTAAATCCGCTTCCAAGCCTGGATAAACCCATTCGACACTCTCGCCGCTTTCTCCTGCACCTTCCAGCGAACGAGAAGCTGTCTGAGCTGCCTGTCCAATGGACGCAGCAGCGGGCCCAATATCCAGAGAAATAAAATTCCTAATGGACGAACTAATTGTAGCACAATCCGAAATAGGAAAATAGAAAACACCAAGAGAAACCCTGTCAAAACGCGAATCAATCGGTAGATTCCTATCACAGGACGAATAAGAAGCATGTCCGTCAAGCGAATGAGGAATTGAACGATCGCCCGCATGGCAACAATCAACCATTTGCTGAGCTTGATAACGGCACGGCTGAACAGCAAATAATGCAGGCATATGCCGATCAGCAGCCCCAGGAAAACATACGCCCGCACCTCGCCCTCATTGCTGGCGTACAGCACCCGGAATACCGCGAGCGCAGTGATTACCCAGAACGCGATATCCAGCACCGGCATGATCCACCGGGGGAACCGCAGCTCATAGGATACAACGCGGTAGCCATCAAACGCAGTGCCCATCAGCAGACCCGACAGCAGCATCATCGCCATCGTCCAGCCTTGGGTTTCCAGCGTCACTTGAATAACTTCCCGAACAGGCCTTTAGGCTTGCCTGTCTGCGAACCGTCTAGATAGGCGAGGGAATGGACAAGCCCTTCAATTGCCACAAGACCTTGTTCCAGGCTCAGATGTTTCATATGCAGGTTCTGGCCCCGGATCGCCAGGAACCCAAGCTCGGTTTCGAGCAAGAACTCTTCATTATCAAAGCTTTCAACATTCAATACACCCGTTATCTCCAGCAACTTGCGGTTCAGCATTTTGACTTCCTGCCGCTTCTGCCCTTTCACAGGTTCACTCATACCTCGTCCCCTCCTTATAAGCCTATGCTTATTAGGAGGGGACGAGGTTTAGAACCTATAGGAGTGGGGGGGTAAGCATCATTAACCACTCTATCGACAGATGAAACCATCCCTATTAACTATTTTAATAATGAATATCCAGGAATAGTACGACCCACTAGCTACTAAGTTATTCGATACATTCCAGAAAAAAGTCGGCATTCGTTTCATAAACTGCGGAATGGACACAAATACCCTTAGACTGGTACACCACTGCTAACGGAACTGAGAAGCCTTATTTGCGGAAAATGGACTCGCTTTCTGAGCTAACGGAAATGAGAAAGCTTATTAGACCCTTTCGCCTAAAAAAGTCGATATTAATGGGGAATAACGCGTCTCAGTTCCGTTACACACTCAATCACATCCATTCCGACCAAATAGCGCTTCTCAGTTCCGTTAGGGAATCTCCGTTCCCTCCTCCGCTCAAACTTCAGCCGTTCTGTGAATGCAACATGAAGTATAGAAGACAAAAAAAGCAAGGTCCACAGAGGGACCTTGCTTCTTATTTATGGAATCAGCAGAACGTTGATTGTCGGCTAAAAGCCGAGCCCATTGTCCTCGCGTTCCCTTGATTCTTCCTTGACCAGCGTATAAAGCGTTGCCGCTTCATCCTTACGGGTGGTTTCAGCCGTGCGCTCGATACGAACGGTGACGTACTTCAACCCGTATTGGATACGCAGCTCGTCACCGGCTTTGACGGAGCTGCTCGGCTTGGCCTCGCGGCCATTAATCCATACGCGGCCCTGCTCCGACACATCCTTGGCGACAGTGCGCCGCTTGATGAGCCTGGAGACTTTAAGGAATTTGTCGAGCCTCAATTACTTGATGGCTTCTTTCAGCTTGTTGCCGGCTTTGAATGCAGGAACTTTGGATTCCGGAATCGTGATTTCTTGGCCCGTTTGCGGGTTGCGGCCAGTGCGGCCGGAGCGAGTACGGGTTTCGAACGTGCCGAAGCCGATCAGTTGAACTTTGTCACCGGAAGCGAGTGCTTCAGTTACTTCGCCGAGGAAGCCGTTCAGGACGGATTCTACGTCGCGCTTAGTCAGTCCGCTTTTCGTTGCAATGCTGTTGATAAGGTCGTTCTTGTTCATGGTTGTTTCCTCCCGAAATATAAAGTTCTCAATTGAAGTGCGATTGTTTGCTGCCATCGCAGCAGGTACGGACGAAACTAGAGCGGCTTGCCTTATGTCCGGTAAAAGCCACGGTGCGTTTGCCGCCGCTAGACATTGTGACGCCGTTCTTTTTCCTCCCGGTTCTCCGAACTGGTGCGGCAAGCGGCGGAGCTGCCGGGATCTCCGGGAGAAAATTTTCGAGGTTTAGGTATTCGTCCTCTGAGTGAAAAATTCCTGCTACATCTAGAATTTTTTTTGCAAAAAATCGTCGAGAATCGGCAAAAGGTCACAGACAGACTTCCATTGGTGGCCGGATTGGAAGATTGCTAGAGGATCAGCAGGAAAAGCAATACGGCTTCGCGTGTTGGAAATAAGAGAATGATACCGATAAGGATATACATTCCAGCATGATCCACAATATGGCCTCGCCGTCCTATAAACTACGAACGAGAATGAGATTTAGCTGGAAGCGATCCTTTACGGTCATAACTCCAAGCTTGTCCGAATTGGCTTTTCACCCCGTTGCAGAAGGCTCTCACCACTCTACAAACCTTGCTTCTTAGCCTCTTCCCACCAACGATCCATCTCTGGTAAATCAGTCTGGTCAAAAGATTTGCCGTTTATACGAAGCTGCTCCTCGACATAGAGAAACCGTCTTCTAAACTTGGCATTGGTACGGGCCAGCGCCTCCTCCGGATCAGCGTCCAGGAAGCGTGCCGCATTGACAACAGCGAACAGCAGATCGCCAAGTTCACCGGCGCTCGCCTCGGCATCACCTTCGGCAGCCGCCTCGCGCACCTCGCGAAGCTCCTCCTCAACCTTACCCAGTACAGGCTCAAGCTCATCCCAGTCAAAGCCGACCTTGGACGCTTTTTTCTGCAGCTTGTAAGCAGTCATCAGCGCTGGCAGATCCTTCGGAATTCCGTCCAGCTGTGAGCTCCGGTTCGCATTTCGGCCTTTGAGGAGTTTTTCCTCAGCCTTCATACGCTCCCAGTTCACTAACGCTTCCTCGGAATCCGCTGCTCCAACTGTACCAAACACATGCGGATGGCGGAAGATAAGCTTTTCGTTCAGTTCCTGAATGACGTCATAAACGGTGAATGCTCCAGCCTCTTCTTCCATCTGACTGTGCAGCATCACCTGCAGGATGATGTCGCCAAATTCTTCCTTCATGCCGTCCGGATCATCCTCATCAATCGCCTCAAGCGCCTCGTAAAGCTCCTCGATGAAGTTTTTGCGGATCGATTGGTGAGTCTGCTCGCGATCCCACGGGCAGCCATCCGGACTGCGCAGGATGGAGACGATCTCATGCAGACGGTCGAAGCTGCGAGCCCGCAAGCTCTCGTCGCTGCTCGCCGGAACATAAACAAGACTGAGATTGCCGTAGTTCTGGCCGCGGTCCAATTCGTAGAGCGGCACCGTGATGATGCGCTCCTCTCCCGCGACGCCGAGTGCGTGACCGATCGTCACGGGATGCTCCTCCGGGTAGCGCTCCATCAGCGTCAGCTTCACATCAGAGGCGGTAAAATCGTCGTAAACCTGCCCGATGAGCGTATGCAGCTGCGGTTGCAGCAAATGCGGCTGCAAACTGGAGGCATCTAGCAACTGGAAGCCTTCGATCGGATCAAAGCCAAGCCGCGTGAAGGCGATATCCAGGAAGCTCTCGCCTCCCAGCACCTGCAGCTGAACTCCCTCAGCAGGACAACGCTCACGCAACAGCTGTACGGTGCGCTCTGCCACCATGGGGTGTCCAGGCACAGCGTACAGGATGCCGGTGATTGTGGGACAGCTGGTGGATGCTGGCCCAACATCTGAGGGGCTGCAAGCGTTAGACGCTGCTCCGGCGGTTGCGGGACTGTCAGAGGATGCTGACGCAACATCTGAGGGGCTGCCAGCGATGGATGCCGCTTCGGCCGTTGCGGGGCTACTAGCGGTATACGCTGCATCCTTAGCTTTTGCCAGCGTGAGCAGTTCCTCAACAATCGCCTCATACACCTGCGGGAACGAGTCCGCTTCTTCATAGAAGCGGTCAAAGGAATGGATCGGCACTCCAATTCCGCGAAGCATATCCATCATGGGATGTTTCTCCGTGCGGACATAGATCGTGTCAGCTTCCTGCAATCTACGCCAAATGCCCAGCGTAAGCTGGTCCGGATCTCCTGTGCCGAGTCCGGCTATCGTAATGGATGGCGCCGAAACGCCTGCTCCGCCCTCCGGTTGACGGTTGGTACTCGATGCGGCTGTCATGACGCTGACTGCGCCTCCTTCTTGTAGCGGATACGGCCTTCCCGTCCCGCCGGAGCGGAATCCTCGGCAGCTGGACGGAGTTGCAAGTTTCTTACTTACGGCAAGCCTAAACAGCTGGAAAGCAAGAAATCATGGGAAGCTATGCCGATAGCCTCCCCTAGACTTTACTTGGCTTGAGCCCAGGAATCAAGCTGGACCACGGATTAATGGGATAATAAGTAATAGTATTCCTATTTCATGCAGACTGCCGCCATTCTGAGCAAAAATAGAGGCCGCCAGGCCGAAATATTCAGTCCTGGCGGCGCGGCAACAGCCGCCAGCGAGTTAGGCGCGCCGCGAGCGCTTCGCCGCCAGGCAAGCGACGCAGCTCCGCCGCGGCGACGGCGCCGAGCCGCAGCAGCGCGGCGCCGTACACGGCGGCGCCGAGCGCGACGCCGGCGAGCACCTGCGCGGCGGCGGCCAGCCGCGGCGGCAGCGCCGGCGCAGCCAGCGCGGCGACGACGCGCATGGCCGCGAGCACGGCGGCGCTCATCGCCGCGAGCGCCAGCGCTGTCGCGGCGAGCTGGCGCAGCCGTGCGCCGGCGGAGCGCGGCGCGGCGGCGGCTAGCGCGCCGGCGAAGCGCGCGGCCGCGAGCGCGCCGAGCAGCGCGGCTAGCGCCGTGGCGGCGATGCCCGCCCAGGCGGCGCCGGCGATGCCAAGCGGCGGCACGAGCGCCGCGTTGAGCGCCGCCTTGGCGAGCGCCGCGAGCAGCAGCAGCGCCGCCGGGATGCGCAGCGCGCCAAGGCCTTGCAGCAGCGGCGCGCATACCGCGCTGAGCGCCGCGGCTAGCGCCGTGCTGCCGACGAGCGCCAGCGTGCCGGTCGCCTGCGCATCCGTATAAAACATCACATTCAGCGGCTTCGCCAGCAAAATGAGTCCCGCCGCCGCCGCCGCCCCAGCGAGCGCACTTACGCGCAGCGCGAGGCGTGCAGCGTCAGCCGCTTCCGCAGGCGCGGCGCGCCTCAACCGCACCAGCTGCGGCACGATTGCCCCCGCAGCAGCGCCTGCCACCATCGCTACAAGCTGGATGAGCGGCTGACCGCGACTGTACAGGCCAAAGGCCGTCATCGCCTCAGCTTCACCTAATCCAGCCTGCCGCAGCAGCCGCGGCACTGTAAAAGCATCAATCGCACCAAGCACAGGCGCGACGATCGCGCCGAGTGCAACTGGCAGCGCCAGTACGCCGAGCCGACGCATCTCTTGAGTAAATGGTCTAAATCCTCCAACGGCAAGAGCCTCCGGCACGGACTGCCCGTCCGGCTTTTGGCCGCTCCCACCCCGCCTCCAAGCAATGCGCAGACAGCTCCGACGACTTTCCCGTTCCATATGTATCCGGCTTCTCTGCTTCTTTTCCAAGACAGTTACCGTTGTGTCCCGCAGCGCCCCGTCCTTGTCGCCCTTACGCATCAGGATTATCAAGAGCATAAGTCCCGCCGCTCCGCCAAAAAAAGACCCCGACATCGCTCCAGCCGCAAGCTTTTCCTCGTTCCAACCAGCAGACCAGCCGATGCGCAGCAGCAGGAGCATCGCAGCCACTCTTATGACTTGCTCCGCAAGCTGTGACCAGGCCGTAGGCCGCATGTCGCCGTATCCCTGGGTATAACCGCGAAGCGCCGCCAACGCCGGAGCGAACCACAGAGCAGCGGCGACAGCGCGGATCGACGGGGCCGCAGCGGGATCGCCAATCAAGGCGGCGAAATGCTCTGCTCCAGCCCATAACAGAGCGAAGCCTGCTGCGCCGAGCAGCGACAACAGTACGATGCCAGCCGCCGCTGTGCGGCGGGCGCCGATTCGGTCTCCCTTTTCCAACAGGGATGCAGTGCGGATGGACACCGCTATCGGCAATCCCGCTGTCGCCAGCACGAGAATGAGCTGGTAGAACGGATACACCGCGTTGTAGATCCCGAATACGCGATCTCCTGCTACATTTTGCAGCGGAATTTTCTGCAGCGTCCCAATCAGCTTGGACAAAAGCGCCGCTCCAGCGAGTACAACCGCCCCGCCAAGCAGTCCTTTTCCACCGCTATCCTTCCCATTCCTCGCTTGTTGTCCCATGTTCCCTTTCCTCTCGCCTATCCTTTCCCCATTATAACGGATTCGGTAGCGATCTTGTCCTATCCATTTTCCAGCCCCATCCAGTATGGATCAATCTTATATATGTATCTGCTTCTTTGCGTTAAAGTTCCCGTCAACTCCACTTTCGCTTCCATTTGAATGGGCCATACCTGCCGATTATCTAGTCTCGCTTCCGTTCGTATGGGCCATGCCCGTCGCGCATATGCTGGAGTAACGACGTTTTTCAGCTGTTTCCGGCAGGAATCAGCAAGGAGGTAGGGTATGGACCGACATCCCGTTTGGACCGAATGGCAAAAAGCCAGCCAGTACAGCATGCTGGCTGGATATTATCGGGAGTTAGACCCGGTAATCAGCTTGTCCTATGCAACTTTGCATCAGGAAGCTATGCAACGGCTCGCTGTATTGGTACACATGTACGGCTATCCGCCGGAATATCCCACTTCAGGGCCTTCAGCCTATGATGAGTCTGCCTTCCTTGGTAGTTCTTTCTTTCCCACGGCAGACTCCTTCCCCTTGCCAGGGCTGGAACCAGATTCACAGTGGGTACAATATGGACCGCCTGCCGGTGCTAGCTGGCCTGTTTCTACAGGTCCGCTGGCCCCTTCATCCTGGCAGCCGATTCAAAACTTGCCGGGACTTGCTCCTACCGCCCAGCCGTCCGGTTACGGCGCTGCAGCTCCCGGCATGACGCCTCCGGTTATGGGCTGGCCTCAGGCTCAGTCTTTTCCCTGGCCGGCTCCTGGTTTGCCCTGGCAGAGCCTAAATAGCCCTGTTTCTCCCGACTATGGCGCGGCTACAGGGTTTGTTCCGGTTTCCTCCACCGATGCTGCGTCTACGGGGTTCGTTCCGATGCACTCCACCGATGCTGCGGCTACAGGGTTTATTCCGGTTTCCTCCACCGACGCTGCGGCAAACGGATTTGTTCCGGTATCTTCCAGCAATATTGCTGCCTCAGACACCCTCCCCTTCGCTTCCACCGATGCTGCAAGTTATGACTTTTTTCCTGTCACTTCTACTGGCTCTGGAGCCTCCTTCCAATCTGCGCTCGGACGCGACAAGAATAAAGCCGAAGCAAATAAATCTAAAGCAGCCAGCACCTTTATAAGACTGCTGCATGCTGCTCCCGGGCAACCCGAGCTCGAGCTTCGACTGGAAGGTGCGTATGACTCACTGACAGCCGCTTACCTGAAAGCTTCGCCCTACGTTCAGGCGCATCATGGCGTGCACCGGGTCCAGTTGTTCCCGGAGAATTCTGCTCTTGCCGAAGCTGCGAAAACCGATGCAGAAACTGCCTTTGAACTGGATCTAGAAGCCGGGATTCGCTACACAGTGGCTGTTACCGCAGATCCGCAGGAAGGACTACAATTGCTGCTATTTTCCGATGAGTTGGAAAGTCAGGAAGACCGTACTAAGGTACGATTGATCCACCTAGCTACGGGTGGCCCTGTGGATGTGATGGTCCGCAATGGAGGTACTCTGTTCCGCAATGTGGCTAGTGGATCAGCTTCGCCATACATTACGCTTTCCC
Organism: Paenibacillaceae bacterium GAS479; assembly: GCA_900105225.1. Lineage (NCBI taxonomy): Bacteria > Bacillati > Bacillota > Bacilli > Caryophanales > Paenibacillaceae > Paenibacillaceae bacterium GAS479. The sequence continues at coordinate 2,455,282 of LT629764.1, forward strand.
CGGCGCAGCTTTCACTGGATCTGACTGAAGCAGGCTCATTACGGCTGCTGCATGCCTGTGAGCCGCTGCAGCTTCCCGCTGCAAGCGCTGGTACGCTGCTGTACGGCGGCACACCACCTAAGCTGCACCTGATTCTAGATAGCTGAGTCCTGCCAGCGGCACCATGGCTTAGACGCCTTCCCCCTGCTTCCTGCCAGCCGGGTCTGCGCCCTTATTCTTCCCGCCAACGGCAAACAAGCTTCCGCTCTCGATTATCCAACCGAAAAAGGAAGCTTGCCGGGGCAGCGCTTATTACTGTTCCATTTGCTTAGCCAAGAAGCCTGCGGCTGTTTCGGCCATTTTAACTTCCATCTGAGCCATCTTCGTTGAATCTTCCTTGCTGGCCAGGACAACCGTACCAATGGGATCGCCGCCGGAAATAATCGGAGCCGCTACGAAGGACGAGTATGTTTCCGACATGTTTTTGATGATCTCATGCTCACCGCCGCCGTTTTCCGTTGCAGTTTTGCGACTGTCCATCGCTTGCTCCAACAACGCACCGACCGGCTTGTCCATATAGTCCTTCTTGGAAGCACCGGCAACGGCGATTACCGTGTCGCGGTCGGTAATTAGCGTAATATGACCCGTGCCTTCACTAAGCGATTCCGCGTATTCCTTGGCAAAGTCGCCAAGCTCGCCGATTGGGGAATACTTTTTGAGGATTACTTCACCATCGCGGTCCACAAAAATTTCAAGCGGGTCTCCTTCGCGGATGCGAAGCGTACGGCGGATTTCCTTTGGGATAACGACGCGGCCGAGATCATCGATTCGACGCACAATTCCAGTTGCTTTCATAGTCATGTTGCCCCACTTTCCTCGAAGAGTTGTAAGTCGACTGGATGCTCTCTGACACTGATGTATGCGGAGATAGGAGTTGATCTGTCAGGTTGTGACCTTCGAATCTGACCATAGTATTCATCCGCTCCCATTTTCTTATGCACAGTCCCAGCCGTCTCTTCCTCACTTTGGAAACCGCCTATTCCATATCTCAAAAAGCCCGCAGGGATGCTGAAAACTCCCTGTGGGCTTTTATTTTTAAACCTCGATTCCCGGCTTGGGGACAAGCACTTGGAGAACAATCCCAATTTCATACCGTCAAATAACGACGCACCACATCATCGCCAAGCGCTCCCATGTCGCCTTGCCAAGCGACAGAACCCTTTTCAAGAATGTAGACGTAATCACCCACGCTGCGCACGAACTCCAAACTCTGCTCTACGAGCAAAATAGCTGTCCGCCCATCGGTCTTGATGGAGCGGATAACGTCACGGATGTCGTCGACAATCGACGGCTGAATGCCCTCGCATGGCTCATCCAGGATGAGCAGCTCCGGCTCGGCCGCCAGCACGCGTGCGAAGGCCAGCTGTTGCTGCTGCCCGCCACTCAAATCACCGCCCCGCCGATCGTACATTGTCGGCAGTACGGGAAAACGCTCAATGGCCGCCTGCGGAATTTCGTCGCTACCTCGTCCTCCGCCTCGCTTACCCGCCGCTTTCGACGCATCCTCGCTCTCCTCGCCTCGCTTACCCGCCGCTTTCGGCGCTTCCTCGCTCTCCTCGTCTCGCTTACCCGCCGCTTTTGGCGCTTCCTCGCCCTCGCTCCCAACGCCCCGCTTACTCGCTGCCTTCGACGCTTCCTCGCCTCGCTTACCCTCCGGCTGCAGCGCACCCGCCGCCCGCCTACCCCCGCGTCCACGCGCCGCCTCCAGCCCGATCAAAATATTTTCGCGCACCGTCAGCTGCCCGAAAATTTCCCGGCCCTGAGGCACATAGCCAAGACCGCTGCGCGCCCGCTCTCCCGGCGCTTTTCGCGTCAGGTCGCGGCCCGCGTAGCCGACTTTACCGCCTCGCGCCTTGAGCACGCCCATGATGCTCTTAACGAGCGTGGACTTGCCGGTGCCATTACGGCCAAGCAGGCACACAACCTGCCCCGGCCGCACCTCCAGCGTCACGCCGCGCAGCACTGGGCTCTCGCCATAACCGGATTCCAGCTTCTCCACGGTCAGCATGCCGCTTCCCTCCTTTTGCCCAAATAAACCTCGGCGACGCGCTCATCGGCCTGAACCTGATCCATCGTCCCCTCCATGAGCAATCGGCCTTCATGCATGACCGTTACGATGCTGGCAAAATTGCGCACAAACTCCATATCATGCTCCACAACAACAACCGCCCGTTCCCGGGCAATCTCCTGCAGCAATTCGCCCGTTTTGTCGGTCTCGCGATCGGTCATGCCAGCGGCAGGTTCATCAAGCAGCAGCAGCGAAGGCTCCTGCATGAGCATCATGCCGATCTCCAGCCACTGCTTCTCCCCGTGTGAAAGGCCCCCTGCACGCAGCGTCCCCTTGCCGCCCAGTCCGATCCCTTCCAGCCGCGTGCGGATGAGTCTCCTCTCTGACGAGAGCATCCGAGTCCGCAGCGTCGCCAGCACACCGCGCTTTTGCCGTATGGCCAGCTCCAGATTCTCCTCCACCGTCAACGTTGGGAAAATCGACGGCGCCTGAAACTTGCGGCCGATGCCAAGCTCGGCAATCTGATGCTCCTTTCGCCGGGCGAGATCGATTCCATCCTGGAATACAATGCGTCCGCCAGAAGGTTTAACCTTGCCGCAAATCGCGTCGAGCAGCGTCGTTTTGCCTGCACCATTAGGTCCGATCAGGAAGCGCAGCCCGCTTTTTTTCAGCTCCAGATTCATGCCCTGGACCGCTTTGAAGCCGTCAAAAGATACCGTGATGTCCTCACACCGCAGAATAACGGGATCGTTCATGCTCCGGAACCCCCTTCCTCCTGCGCCGGAGCAGCCTAAGCCTATGCCACCCGTCCGCCACCAGCCCCACGATGCCGCACGGCAGGAACACCGTTGTCACAATGAACAACGCCCCCATGAAAAATAGCCAAATTTCCGGATATGTTTCGCTGAAAGCACTTTTTGCCCCGTTCATCAGCACCGCTCCGAGCGCTGCTCCAATGAGCGTTCCTCTGCCGCCGATAGCTACCCAGAGCACCATTTCAATCGATGGCACAATACCCATCATCGATGGTGAAATGATGCCGACATGCAGTACAAACAGCATACCGGCGATGCCGGAGAAAGCTGCCGAGAGGACAAATACCGCCATCTGGAACTTCGCTGGATTGTAGCCAAGGAAGCGTACCCGGTTCTCGCCGTCGCGAACTGCGCGCAGCACTTTACCGAACCGGCTTTTAACGAGAAAACGCGAGAGTAGAAACACTAACACCAGCACCGCCGCCGTGACATAGTAGAGCGCAATCTTCATCTCTGGCGCGGCAAGAGAGTATCCGAATAATTCGCCATACCCGGTAATACCGTTCGTTCCGCCCGTAAAAGCTTGTTGCCCAGTAATGAGCGTCACGCTGATCACGACGAGCGCTTGCGTCAGAATCGTAAAGTAAACCCCGCGGATTCGGTTACGGAATGTGAAATAACCTAAGAAGAGCGCCACTAATGAAGGTATAGCAATACCGAGCATTACCGACATTCCAAAGCTCTGAAATAGAGTCCAGAACCATGGAAGCTTCGATAATCCGCTCCATTCCATAAAGTCCGGCAATTTGCCGCCGCTTGCTTGCAGTTTAAGATGCATGGCCATCGCGTAGCCCCCAAGCCCGAAAAATACGCCATGCCCAAGGCTAAGAATGCCGGTATAACCCCATAACAGATCCAGCCCAACCGCAGCGATGGCGAATGCCAGAAACTTTGCCAGTAGATTTAACCGGAAATCGCTTGTGAACAAAGGCGCCGCCGCAAGCAGCGCAGCTGCCAGCAAATACACCGTAGCCAGACCGTATCGGGAGGCGCTTGCCCTCTGTAACACCTTCATCCCTTCATCCCCCTTCAGTCTAGCGACCGGGTGCGCATAGCGACGAATCCTTTCGGCTTCCATTGAAGGAAAGCTACGATACACAGGAATACGAGCACCTTGCCTAGCGATGCGTCCGTCCAATATTCAAATAGCGAATTTGTTAGTCCAATGCCCAGTGCTCCAAATACGGTACCAACCAGCTTGCCAACGCCTCCCAGCACAACGACCATGAACGCGTCCACAATGTAGTACGTACCGATGGTCGGCCCGATAGGGCCAATCAATGTCAGCGCACAGCCGGCGACGCCAGCCAGACCGGAGCCGATGGCGAACGTCATGCTATCCACCCGCCGGGTCGAGATGCCTAGGCAGGCGGCCATATCGCGATTTTGCATGACCGCACGCATCCGCCGTCCGGCTGCGGTTCGATAGATGTAAAGGAACATCGCCAGCAGGCAGACCGCTACGAGACCGAGGATGAATAACCTTTTGTAAGGCAAGCTCAGTCCACTCGTTACAGTAAGCCCTCCCTCCAGCCAGGAGGGACTTTTCACGCCGACGTTCGGTGCGCCGAATAAAGTCCGTGCCAGCTGTTGCAGCACAAGCCCGACTCCCCACGTAGCGAGCAAGCTGTCGAGCGGCCTGCCGTACAAGAAGCGGATCAGCACCTTTTCCAGCAGCAGCCCGATGAGAAACGCCGCTATGAAGCTCGCCACAATCGACAACAGGAAGTACTGATCGAACCATGACGCGGGCAAATACATCTGAAACAGCTTCTGGGTCAGGTAGGTCGCGTATGCTCCCACCATGATCAGCTCGCCATGAGCCATGTTGATGACGTTCATCTGCCCAAAGGTTACTGCCAGGCCGAGCGCAATCAGCAGCAGGATGGAGCTGACGCTGATGCCGTTGAACAGTTGGAGCCAAACTACGTCCATGCCTTTCCCTCCCTGCACTCTTCGACTTGCCCGGTTTGCCCTAAAGCATGCCGGGCTTGATTCAACTCGGGATCACCCCGATCTTGATCCTTAACTCCGTTCATTTAGCTCCCGGAGCTCAGTCCCGCTGCCCATGTGTAGGATTTCAAATACGGATCTGGTTTGACTGGCTCTCCTGAGTTCCACAGCTCTTTGAACTGACCGTCCGCCTGCACCTCAGCGATTCGTACCGTTTTATATAGATGCTGCGTCTCGCCGTCGATCTTCACTTTGCCCTCCGGGGCAGCCCACTCCAGCTCTTTGGCCGCTTCCTTAACTTTGTCGACGTCAGTGGAACCAGCCTTCTCAACTGCAGCCGCCCACAGATAGACAGCAGCGTATCCCGCCTCAATTGGATCGGCCGTTACCCGGTCAGCGCCGTATTTGCCCTTGTAAGCCTCCACAAAAGCTTTGTTCTCCGGTGTGTCCGTCGTCTGATAATAGTTCCAGGCGGCCAGATGACCCGCCAGTACATCCGCGCCGATGCCGCGGATTTCTTCTTCCGCCACTGATACCGACAGCGTCGTCAGGTCAGCCGAGCTGATGCCGGCGTCTTTCAATTGCTTGAAGAAAGCCACATTGCTGTCGCCGTTGAGCGTGTTGAACACAATGTCCGGCTTAGCTGCCATGATTTTGCTGATAATCGTTGTGTAGTCCGTATGTCCAAGCGGCGTGTATTCCTCCCCTGCCAGTTCTCCTCCCTTGGCTTCAAGCTGCGCCTTGATGATCTTGTTAGCCGTTCTTGGGAAAACGTAATCGGAGCCAAGCAGGTACACCTTTTTGCCGCGATTTTCGAGCAACCAGTCAACCGCCGGCACGATCTGCTGGTTCGTCGTCGCTCCCGTGTAAAAGATATTTGGTGATGATTCCAAGCCCTCATACTGTACTGGATACCACAGCAGGCCGTTCAGTTCCTCGAATACGGGCAGCATTGCCTTGCGGCTAGAGGAGGTCCATCCTCCGAATACCGTCGCAACTTTGTCCTCGGACAATAGCTTACGAGCTTTTTCGGCAAAAGTAGGCCAATCGGACGCTCCATCCTCGGTGACGGGAACGAGCTTTTTGCCAAGCACGCCGCCCTTGGCGTTGATCTCTTCGATAGCCATCATTTCCGCATCCTTCACCGACACCTCGCTGATCGCCATCGTACCGCTGAGCGAGTGGAGAATGCCGACCTTGATCTCGCTGCCGCTTTCACTGGATGAAGCGCCTGGTGCTGGAGAAGCAGACGGAGATGCAGCCGGGCTGTTCTGAGCGCAGCCCCCTAACACGAGCGCTAGCGATACCGCTGCCAACAGACCCGTTACGATGACATGACGCTTGCCCTTGCTCTTTATCTCTCTCATTTCTCTCTCCACTCCCCCATTTTAATATCCGAACATTATAATTTCGAACCGAACCATCGTTCGTGATTTGTATTATAGAGGCAGGACAAAATCAATGTCAATATATCTTACACAAAACTTTTAAAATAAGGACTTAATGCTCCTTCTTATTGATTTTGCTTAATTTCACGGAAGGTTATAGGACATTATTCCTAATTATTCGTATGTTCATCTCATATAAACTACATAATGTGTAAGGTTAATTTCCTTAGTTCAATAAAATAAGCTATGAGACGATGGAGTTCCAGGTTAAGCACAACACCTCATTGATGAAGGAGTAGTAAACCGATATAGGCCTTTTTTTGCCCTTTTAGCCAAAGATGCCACATTTCATATTACAATTCGTCGTTCCTGCGACAGTAAGTGAGGACGGTCACATTAAGGCTTAAGCGTCGGCTGTACAATGGAGGGACGAAGGGAGTGCATAGAGATGTACGAGGAACAAGTGGAGAGGCTTGCACAGCTGGCGGCGGACAAAAAGAGCAAACTGGAGAAGGAGCCGCTTCGATATATAGTCCACTGCATGTTGGCGGGTGCTTACGTAGGTCTTGGCATTGTACTGATCTTCTCCATTGGAGCGCCTTTGCTTGCTGTTCAATCTCCTATTACATCGCTCGTCATGGGCGCCTTTTTCGGCATCGCCCTTACGTTGGTCGTATTTGCTGGTGCTGAGCTATTTACCGGCAATAATATGTATTTCACGATCGGGCGTCTGGCTGGCGCAACGAGATGGGGCGATGCCGCTCGCAACTGGACGGTGGTGTTTGTCGGTAATCTGCTTGGGGCGCTGATCTTGACGGGGCTCGTTGTCACCTCAGGTATTTTCAAAGGCATTGGACCCGATCATATCATCATGACCATTGCCGCGAAGAAGATGCATTTAAGCTATGGAGAGCTGTTCGTTCGCGGCATCCTTTGCAATTGGCTAGTTTGTCTGGCGCTCTGGAGCAGCTTGCGGACGAAATCAGAGCCAGCTAAGCTCATTCTGATCTGGTGGATGCTGCTCGCCTTTATCACAAGCGGTTACGAACACAGCATCGCTAATATGACCTTGCTAAGCCTGTCGCTGCTGCTGCCGCATCCAGATTCAATTACACTGGCCGGCTGGTTCCATAATATGATTCCGGTAACCTTTGGTAATATCGTTGGAGGTGCTTTGTTTGTAGGCGCCGCTTATTGGTTTATTAGTCCGGTTCGGCATGAAAAAAAAGAATTGAAATGAAAATTCCCTTCAAGTCCGCCAACCGGTGGGCTTTTTTATTGCTTACCTGACATCGGTAATTCAAACAAAAAAAAGACGTACCAAGAGCAGCTAGTGCTACTCTTAGTACGTCTCAGGGGTTAGATAAATTATTTACCGGAACCTCCGTTATTCGCTGCTCCGCCTTCATTTGCCGCTCCGCCATTGTTCGCGGCGCCGCCACCGTTTTCATTGCCGCCCGCATTAGCTGCCGGACTCGGTGCTGGATCCTTGAACTCTTCTTTTTTGGTGATCAGCTTAGGAACTTCATTTTGCATGTAGTCATTAAGCTTCGTCTGGGAAATGGTCATTTTGACTTCTTCTTTAGCAGCGTCGAAGGTAGGCAGGTCCCGTTTCTCCACCTGAATAACATGATAGCCATATTCGGTCTCGACAGGCTCGCCAACAACACCGATCTTCTGCTCAAGCGCCGCCTTTTTGAAGTTCTCTACCCAACCGCCAGCTGGCTGCTCAGCGTATTGACCACCGCTTTGTGCCGAACCTGGGTCTTCGGAATATTCCTTGGCGATCGCGTTCCAATCCGCTCCCGGCGCTTCAATCTTCGCCTTAGCTTCCTTGGCGCGCGCAAGCGCATCTTCCTTTTTGCGCTCCTTACCCGCTGGATCTTTGAAGCCAACAAGCACATGGCGCAGCGTGACTTTCGTCAGCCCCTCTTTGTTCTCATCGTAGTACTTCTGGGCTTCCGCGTCGGTCACCTTAGCGGCCATCACTTCCGACACGCTCAGCGACAACGTGATGAAGTCCTTCACATCGGACGCCTTGATGGAGTTGTCCTTCATGCTCTTATCCAGTTCTTTCTTGGTGTAAGCTTTCTCGATTTCCAGATACTGCTTGTCCGCTTCTTTGGCGGCTTTATCCTTCATTTCCTTGGTTGCTTCTTTATTCACCAGCTGGTATCCAATGTACTGGTCCAGGATCATGTTTTTGTAAGCGGCCATGTCCAGGTAAGCACCTACCTGCGGATTCACGACACGCAGTACGTTCGTAAAGGTAGTGAACTCCTTCTCGGTTACCGTTCCACCTTTAAATTCAGCGATGTTCTTCTCTTCTTTCTTGCCGCATGCGGCGAGGGCCAAAGCCAGCACTGCTGCGATTACGATCAGCAGCGTGCGGCGCAGAGCCGGACGCTTGTTGGAAATTACCATATTCGTCTCCTCTCGGTCTGTTCAGGCATGTTATCAGTGTACCAGAAGTTGCAAGGCAACGCATCAAAGCAGTATTGGTGCAAAGGAGCGAGGGCGCATCACTTCCGCGAGACTGCCTTTATGGCAAGAGCCGCAAGCCCTTAGAGCCGTGCGGTATTAAGCCTTGCAGACGAGAAACCCTCTCGTCCCCCATTGCTAACCAACATCATTCCAATAGGCTCACTTGCCAGCGGCATTTTCCAGTTCGCTGCCTTGCTGGATTGCCTCAGCAAAACGCTTCAGCAGCTTCAGCGTCAGCTCCAGCCGCTCCTCGCTGCCAAGTCCCTTGCCGCGCAGCGTCAGCTCCATCGGCTCGCCTTTGCCGCCTCCGCCGATGCGGCGGAAACGATTCTCGAACGCCAGGCATAACCCGTCGATCGCCCTTGTGTCGGCCTGCTGCGATGCAGATGTGCTGAATTTCAGCGTCCATTCGTCATTTTTTCCGGCACTGATCGACTCGATACCATAGCGCGCTCCGTACACTTTGAGGCGACCGACATCCAGCAATGTACTAACCGCTTGCGGCAAATCGCCGAAGCGATCGGTCAGCTCGTCAAACAGATCATCCGTATCCTCGAGCGAAGAGAGTGCGGCCACCTTTTTGTAAATCTCGATTTTTTGGATACTGTCATAAATATAATCCGAAGGCAAATAGGCGTCCAAGCTAAGGTCGATGACGGTATTGACCTTCTTCTCCGTCACTTGCTCCTCGCCGTACATTTCCTTCTTGCGGCTGGCGATCTCGTCAGCCAGCATCTGCGAGTACAGGTCGAAGCCGACCGAGGCGATGAAACCATGCTGCTCGGCCCCGAGCAAGTTGCCTGCACCGCGAATCGCTAGGTCACGCATAGCAATTTTGAAGCCGGAGCCAAGCTCCGTAAATTCCTTGATCGACTGGAGCCGCTTCTCGGCAACCTCGGTCAGTACCTTGTCCCGCTGGTACGTGAAATACGCATAGGCGATACGGTTCGACCTGCCTACCCGTCCGCGCAGCTGGTACAGCTGGGACAGGCCCATTTTGTCCGCGTCGTGCACGATCAATGTGTTCACATTCGGAATGTCCACGCCTGTCTCGATGATGCTCGTACTGACCAGCACGTCGGATTCGCCGTCAAGGAAGTCGAGAATCGTCTTCTCCAGCTCCTGCTCCGACATCTGGCCATGACCAACCGCCACCTTCGCCTCAGGCACGAGCGAGCTCAGCAGCTCCGCCATCTGATAAATACCTTGCACACGGTTGTACAAGTAGTACACTTGACCGCCGCGCGCCAGCTCCCGTTCGATCGCCTCACGCACCAGCCCCATATTGTACTCCACCACATAGGTTTGCACCGGAAAACGGTTCTCCGGCGGCGTTTCGATAACCGACAGGTCCCGCACGCCGAGCATCGACATATGCAGCGTCCGCGGAATCGGCGTCGCTGTCAGCGTCAATACATCGACGTTCGTTTTCAGCCGCTTCAGCTTCTCCTTATGGGAGACGCCGAAACGCTGCTCCTCATCAACGATGAGCAAACCAAGATCTTTGAACACGATATCCTGCGACAACAAGCGGTGCGTGCCAATGACAACGTCGACGGTGCCGCTTTTCAGCCCCTTCATCGTCTCGGTTTGCTCCTTGCGGGAGCGGAAGCGGCTCAGCACCTGCACCTTGAACGGGAAGTCGGCAAAACGCTCGCGGAACGTCTCGTAATGCTGCTGCGCCAAAATAGTCGTCGGTACGAGAATCGCCACCTGCTTGCCCTCGATAGCCGCCTTGAACGCTGCACGCACAGCGACCTCGGTCTTGCCGTAGCCTACGTCGCCGCAAAGCAGCCGGTCCATCGGACGCTGCGTTTCCATATCCTTCTTGATCTCGCGAATAGCACGCAGTTGGTCCGGCGTTTCATCGTAAGGGAACATCGCCTCGAACTCGTTCTGATAGTTGGTATCACGAGCAAAGCCGAAGCCCTTCGCCTCCTGGCGCTGAGCGTACAGCTTGATGAGGTCGTCGGCAATATCTTTGACGGAGCTGCGCACCTTGTTCTTGACGCGTGTCCACTCGCTGCCGCCCAGCTTATAAACCTTCGGTTCCTTCTCCTCGGAGCCGACATACTTCTGGATCAGATCGATCTGATCGATCGGCACGGACAGCTTGTCGCCGCCGGCATAAAGAATATGCATGTAGTCCTTATGGATGCCGCCGATTTCCAGCGTGCCGATGCCCATATACTTCCCAATGCCATGATTCTGATGGACAACATAGTCGCCGACCTTCAGCTCGGTATAGCTCTTGATGCGCTCGGCATTGTCCATGTTCTTGTCGACGCGGCGCGTTTTGCGCTGCTTCTGCGAGAACAGCTCACCCTCGGTAATAATGACCAGATGTGAGCCCGGCAGCTCAAAGCCGCTGCCCAGGCCGCCTTCCAGCAGCTGTGGAGGCTCGATATCATAATCGCCGAGCACACGCCGCAGGCGCTCCATCCGCTCACCGGTTCCAGCCAGCATCATAACTTTGGCGCCGGCCTTTTTCCAACGTTCCATCTCGGACTTGAGCACATTCATCTGGCCGTGGAAGTTCTGCATTCCCCGGCACATGAAGTTCAGGATGTTCTGTGGCTGCGTATGAGGCACTTGGCGCAGGAACAGCGACAGGAACAGTGTTGGAAAAGGTCGGTGATACAGCACATCTTCACTCTCGCGAGCGAGCTTGAAGCTAGGCAGCGACTTGCCGCTGCCTAGCAGATGGGCCTGCCACTCCGCCTCGTCGCGTTCGAGCTGGCGGGCTGTCTCAATTAAGCGTGTCGGCTCGTCGAACACGAGCAGCGTGTCCTTAGGCATGTAATCGTAGAGCGTCTGGCGCTCGGGGTAGAGCAGAGCAATATATTTATAAAGTTCGGGAAAATAAATATGCTGCCGCAGCCGCTCCAGCTCTGCATTCATCTCGGAGCGCAGCCGGTCCTTGGCGTTGCGGTCGGTCATTTTCTCCAGCTGCTGATCCAGCAGCTCGGATGCATGCTGAGCGGCTGCCGCGAAGCGCCGATCGTCAGCGATCAGCTCCTGGCAAGGCGGCACAACGTACGACTCCAGCTTTTTGATGGAACGCTGGCCCTCAGGATCGAAGGTACGGATAGAATCGACCTCGTCGTCGAACCATTCGATACGCACCGCTGAATCCGCTGTCAATGGGAAAAAGTCGACGATGCCGCCGCGTACACTCATCTCGCCGCGGTTCTCAACGCGATCCGCCCGCACATAACCGAGGGCGTTCATGCGCTGCAGGAAAGAGTCCATCGGCAGCTCACCGCCGACGCTAACTTCAATCTTCGCCTCCGCGACAACATCCTTGAGCGGCAAGTAGCGCCGCACTCCGGAAAAGGGAACAACAACAATCCCGCGGAACCCCCGGGACAGACGGATTAACACATCCATTCGCTGAGCGAGCATTTCGGGACTGGAGATGGCCGACTCGGCCGCTACCAGCTCATTGGCCGGATAGAGCAACACCTCTTCGCCGTCGCTCAGCTCCTGCAGATCCTCCGCGATTTTCTGGGCGGCGAACATATTGTGAGTAACGACAAGTATCGGCTGGTCGAACTCCCGCCGTAAATTGGCCATCAGCACCTGACGGGAAGAGCCCGCGAGACCCGAGACCATCTGTTCCTTCATGCCCTTGCGGAAGCCAGCTACAACCGATTGGAAATCCTGGTCAGCGGCAAAAGCCTCTAGTAACGCTTTCAATGGGGCACCCCTTTTCAGTTGAAGCCTGGCATCTGTCTGCCCAAAGTCGTTTCACCCTGCTCTAATCCTACTCGTGAAGACGGCAACAAAGGCCTCCCGATGCAAGGGGCCTTGGACAGACAGCGGATCCTAACACGCAAAGAAGCCTCAGCTACCCGCCAAGGCTCTTGCCTATGTTACCCTACTAGAATTTAGAACTAATTGGCTAAATTCTCGGAATCCACATCACAAACACGTACGCCATCCATAAGACGTCGTAGGTATTTGGCATGGATGCTTGTTATTTGAAATGAATTTACTGCAGCGGGTTCGATACCAGCAGCAGCTCCGGATTACGAGCGACAGCCTCATTGCAATACTCGCAGATAAGCTTCAGGACCATATCGCCATCCGGATTATAGGCTATTATATCGCTGCGTTCCTCAAGGGTCAAGAAATGCAAGCCGAGCCGATTTTCCGTAATTCCCTGTAGACTGGAAATCGAACCTAGCGGTGTCCGGCAATGACGGCACTCATAATGAATCGCCATGGTGGGCCTCCTGTCCAACTTTTCGTTGTCTACAGTATGCCCACTTTATGGCTTTTTAATGATCTCCATACGCTCAGCCGTTGAACTTGCCCATCGTATCATCAAATGGATGCTGAAGCGCATGCTCGGCGGCATCGCAGGCCTTGTCTATCATCGCCTGCACCGCCTCACGCTCACTCTTCGGAAAATTAGACAAAACATAGTCAGCAATGACCATGCCGTTTGTCGGCCTTGAGACGCCCATACGGATGCGATTGAAATTTTGTGTGCCCATATTTTGAATGATCGATTTGATGCCGTTATGACCGCCCGGTCCGCCCTGATAACGCAAGCGGATTTTGCCGGTCTCCGTATCCATATCGTCATATACAACGATGACATCTTCCAGCCTCGCATTAAAATAATTCATGAAAGCTCGCATCGATTCACCGGATAAGTTCATGAACGTCATCGGTTTGATCAAATATACTTTCTCGCTGCCCATCCGGCCTTCGCCGATCAGAGCGCGGCATTTGGTCTGCGTCACCTTGATGTCCCAGCGCTCCGCCAGCGCATCCACAACCTTGAAGCCAATATTATGGCGGGTCTCCGTGTACTGTGGCCCGGGATTGCCGAGCCCAACGATCCATTTCATGCTTGCTGCCGCACCCCTCTGTAACAGTCTGATACGAAACACTGTACCACAAAGACAGCGCGTCCGCCCACTGTCCTATCCTGCACAAACAGCCCACCTTGCCTGGAACCGAAACTATTTTAAGCTCTATCGGATAGATGCCTCAGTCCTGGAATCACTTCCGAGCATAGAATAGAGTCATAGAGTATTTGCTCGATCGGCCTTAAAGGGAGGAATTCATTATGAGCGAAGAGTCGACATGTAGCCGTTATAGTGGGAGTCGCATTGGAATGGTTTTGGTCTTGTTTATTCTGCTCGTTATAGTAACGAGTATGTTCAATGTCAGTTCGAGAGAAGATGACCCGCCGATCGAATCAGCAGCAAGTCGATTTCAAATTATAAACGAAACAAGCGTTTATACATTTAATTTGACCTCACCAACAAATATCCCAGCCTTGCCTTCCACTATTAGAAGCGGACAATCATTAGCATTTCCGATTAGTGGGACTGTAACAGCGTCTTATGATATCCGCAGTTCCGGCGTTAGATTCGGAAGCTTTAGCGTTACTATGAACGAGGACACCGGCATTACAAGAGCTGGTACATTAGGAAACTTTTCAGCCTATATTAACAATAACAATTTTTATGCCTACACATTAAGCGTATATAGCTTTGCTTAGTTTTTTTCTGTAAAATCATTTGCAGCTACAATTAAGTAAGAAAGGCTGCTCCCTCCGTTTCGAAGGGAACAGCCTTTTTCATCTTTGCGCTACTACGTCGCAATTCGGCGTCTTATGACTCGTCCACCGCGTTCGCATCCTCGGAACGGGCAGCCGCCTTCTCGTCCTCTTTGGCCGCTTCTTCAGCTTCCTCCTCGGAAACCTCTTTCTGCGGCGCCAGTACGGCTACGACGATTTGATCGGAATCCGTCGTAAGCTGTACCTTTTTGGGCAGCTTCAGATCGCCAACCGTCAAATTCTCACCTACACCGAGAGCGGAGATATCAACTTCAAATGATTCTGGTATGTCATTCGGCAAACATTGAACCTCGACTTCATGCAGCGTCACCGACAGTACGCCGCCTTCGCGAACGCCTGTGGAATCGCCGGTAAGATCGATGCGTACCGATGCTTTGATTTCTTCGTTCATATTGATCTGATGCAGATCGATATGCATCAGCTTGCGGGACAGGGCATCGCGCTGTACATCCGTAATCATAACCGGCTGCTTGCCGGCTTCTGGGATGCTCAGCTCAATAATTGCGTTGGGATGGGAACGAAGCAGATGGAGCACTTCCTTCTCGTTCAGGGAAATAACCGATGAAGATTCCAGCTTCTTGCCGTAAACCACGGCAGGCACCTTGCCTCCCTCGCGGAGCTTGCGCAGGCTTCCTTTGGATGCGTTGCTACGGGCTTCTGCTTGCATGGTAATAGCCATGATTTTCTTCCTCCTCTATAGGTCCTTGCACCTGTGGACAGTACGTCCAGCTTCCCCTAACTATACCCATCCCAGCTTTAGCTTAAACACAAGACCCTCTCCAAGCCGCTCTAATGATCTCCACAAACTCCATTCACAGAGCAGCAGAATCCGCTATATAGGGGCAAAAAACCGAACCACCCACATTATGTGGGTGGTTCGGTACAGGTTGTTTCTGAATGCAGCGGGACTTAGTTCTGGCCCCGCTCCTTTTTCGCCTTAGCACGAGCGCGGATCTTGTCCGCGTAGCCCGGCTTATTGACCTGGCGCTCACGAGCGATAGCCAGATCGCCGCCCGGCACATCATGCGTGACGGTGGAGCCCGCCACGACATAAGCGCCGTCTCCGATATGCACCGGAGCGATCAGGTTAACATTGCTGCCGATGAAGGCATCGTTGCCGATAACCGTCTTCGCTTTATTAAAGCCGTCATAGTTGACGGTAATAGCACCGCAGCCAATGTTGACTCCGCTGCCTACCTCGGCATCGCCGACATAGCTCAGATGGGATACCTTGCTCTCATCTCCGAGCACGGCATTTTTGAGCTCTACGAAATCACCGATTTTGCAATCCTTGCCGAGCTTGGAGCCCGGACGCAGGTTGGCAAAAGGCCCAATGGAGCTACCCTCGCCCGCTTCCGACTTGTCGATCGTGCTGTAGCGCACCGTTACGCCGCTGCCGATGACGGAATCCGTGATGTCCGCCTGCGGCCCGATGATGCAATCCTCGCCGATGAGCGTACGCCCGCGCAGCACCGTACCGGGACAGATGACCGTGTCGGCTCCAATCTCGACCTCTGCCTCAATATAAGCGGCAGCCGTATCGATGAACGTCACACCGTTCACTTGATGGCGGCGCACGATGCGCTCGCGCATGAGGCGCTCCGCCTCACCGAGCGCAATGCGATCGTTGACGCCAATTGCCTCGCCAAGGTCAGATGTGCAATAAGCCTGCACCATCTTGCCCTCGGAGACAAAGATGCCGATAACATCCGTCAAATAGTATTCGCCCTGTGTGTTGTCGTTGGTCACGCGAGCAAGCGCCTCGAACAGCTCACGGTTGTCAAAGCAATAAGTGCCGGTGTTGATCTCCTGCACAGCCGCTTCAGCCGGAGAGCAGTCCTTCTGCTCCACAATGCGTTCTACTGCCCCCTCAGGGTCTCTGATAACCCGCCCATAACCAGTAGGATCAGCGAATTCGGCCGTCAACACGGTCGCAGCTGAATCGCTGCTCTCATGCAACTCCAGCATCGCCTCGATCGTCTCCGCTGTAACAAGCGGCGTATCGCCGCAGATGACGATCGTTACGCCTTCCTTGCCGCCAAGCAGAGCTTCCGCCTGGAGCACAGCATGACCCGTACCGAGCTGCTGTTCTTGCAGTACGAACTGAGCGCGTCCATCCAAATAGCTTTGTACCTGTGCAGCTCCATGTCCCGTCACAACGACGATTTCCTCACAGGCCGCTTTTTCCGCTGTATCCATCACATGCCCAACCATCGGCTTGCCGCATACAGGGTGAAGCACTTTGTATAACTTCGATTTCATCCGCTTGCCCTGTCCTGCCGCAAGCACTACTGCCATCCGTTTCACCGCTGACATTCCTCCCTGTATTTCGATATCATCGATTAACCCGTAATCTTATATATATCCCATTCCTGCCAAACAAGCAACACGGGCTACCCGCCCGAAGACGGCAACCGGATGCCATGAAAACTCGAGAAACAATGAGAATGGGTATCCATATTAATGCGAGTTCAAAAGGTCGCCATTGGGCACCGAGAAGACTGTATGAACGGGAAGAAGGAGGTTGGCAAACCTACATGAGCACCGGACTTCGAAGGTGAATACAAGATTCGATGTCGAGTTCGCTTCCTGGTTTACTTCGTGATCAATGGTGGCCTTTTTGAACAACCTCTATTAGCATAAAAAGAAAGGGAGCCCTGAGGCTCCCTCCTAAGCAAAACTGGATTGTTCCGGCCCTGTTGAATCAGGCGCCTTCTTCGATTGCAACTTCCTCTTCCGTTGCCGCGCGCTCGTATTCGGCGAGCACAGCTGCTTGAATTTTCTCCCGGGTGGTGGAAGAGATCGGGTGGGCAATATCCCGGAATTCCCCATCAGGCGTACGCTTGCTTGGCATAGCGACAAACATTCCATTGTTCCCGTCAATGACGCGAATATCATGAACGACAAATTCATTATCAATGGTAATGGAAGCTATTGCTTTCATACGCCCCTCGGAATTAACGCGGCGGAGTCTGACATCAGTAATCTGCACTTGTGTTCACCACCTTTGCCTCTCGAAGACTTGGTGTTTAATTCCACATTTTCGTACAGATTCCTTCTTAAATCTGCCACTTGACTGGCATTTTATAAAATAAATTTTGGAAAATAAGATTATTCCTTACGGTTCGACAGTAGTCGATGCAATAACCTCAATTTCGACAAGGACGTCCTTCGGGAGTCTGGCTACTTCAACAGCAGAACGAGCCGGTTTGTGGTCTCCAAAGAAGGAAGCGTACACTTCATTAACCGCGACAAACTGGTTCATATCCTTCAGGAATACCGTCGCCTTGACGACCTGGGACAACGAAGAACCTCCAGCTGCCAACACAGCCTCAAGGTTGCGGAATACTTGCGCCGCTTGCTCCTGGATGCCGCCCTCAACAAGCGTGCCGTCTTGGAGCAGTGGAATCTGACCCGAGGTGAATAACAGATCTCCCAGCTTCACTGCGTGGGAATAAGGACCGATCGCCGCTGGTGCTCCGCTGGCTGTAATCGTTTCAAGCTTGGACATGGCAAGTAGCCTCCTCATCAGGATTGAAAATAGTTGCCCGGGACGATCGTTGTCTGCTTCGTCTTAAGATCCACCGCAGTCAGCTTAGCCAGCGACACATAGTCCTCCAGCAAGCGATCCTCGGTGCCGATCTCACCGGACTCAACGAACACACCTACACCTGCGACAGTTGCATTGAACTCATGCAGCAGGTCCATCATCCCTTGCACCGTGCCGCCCGCCTTCATGAAGTCGTCAATGATCAGCACGCGGGATTGCTCCTTGAGCGCACGGCGCGCCAGCGACATCGTTTGGATGCGCTTGTTCGAACCGGACACGTAATTGATGCTTACGGCCGAGCCCTCCGTCACCTTGTTATCGCGGCGCACGATGACGACCGGCAGATTAAGGCAAGCTGCTGCCGCATAGGCAAGCGGGATTCCTTTGGTCTCGACCGTCATAATGACATCGATCTGCCGATCTGCGAAAGCGGTCGCAAAAATCCGGCCAACATCGCTCAGCAGATTCGGCATACCAAGCATGTCCGTCATATATAGGTAGCCCCCGGGAAGTACCCGCTCCGGCTGCTCCAGCTCCCGACACACCTTCAGAATGATTTCTAGCGCCTTATCATTAGGCAGTCTCGGGATGAATCTGACTCCACCGGCTGCACCTGCGAGCGTCTGGAGCTGGCCGATGCCTTCTTCCTCGAATACTTCCTTAATAATCGCCAGATCCTCACTGATGGAGGATTTGGCTGATTGATATCGATCCGCGAATGCGGTCAAAGAAATTAACGTATGGGGACGATTAAGCAAATATTGGGTCATCTCGACCAATCGAGCACTGCGTTTGAGCTTTTTCACCCTGGATCCCCCTGGCTAAATCCGAATATTGTACAGACAATATACCATCTTTATACGGATTTAATCAAGTTTGGTGACCTTGTGATGTAAGCATTCTTACCACATACACTTCTTTGCAAAAACCGCGCAGCCCATTATATATCCGAGCCAACTTAGCCTCCTTGGAGACAAGGCCGAATACGGTCGGTCCGCTACCGGACATGAGCACGCCATCCGCACCAAGCTTCAGCATGCTCTCCTTGAGCATCCGAACCTCAGGATAGAGCTGTAGCGTCACATCCTCCAGTACATTACCAAGCTCATCGCAGACTCCATTGAATGAGCCGCTGCGGATCGCACTCATCATGCCATCCAGCGAAGGATGTTGCTTAACGGCATCAACACGGAATCGGCCATACACATCGGCCGTGGACACATTGATCGGTGGTTTTGCCAGCACGACCCAACAGGAAGGCGGGGTTTCGATTGGCTCCAGCTTCTCGCCGCGTCCAGTAGCGAGCGCTGTACCGCCAGTTACGCAGAAAGGCACATCTGATCCAAGCTCGGCTCCGAGCAGGCATAGCTCCTCCTCCGGAATGCCGAGCTTCCATAACCGATTCAATCCGCGAAGCGCCGCAGCGGCGTCGCTGCTGCCGCCGGCCAAACCGGCAGCAACCGGAATCTTTTTGTCGAGATGGATATAAACGCCTTTTTTAACGTCGTAACGCTCCTTGATCAGGCGTGCTGCCTGGAAGGCAAGGTTTTTCTCATCAAGCGGTATGTAGCCGGCTTGGCTGGAAATAATGATGGCATCACGCTGCAGCTCTTCCATCTCCAGGCGATCGGATAGATCGACCATTGTCATGATCATCTCGACCTCATGGAAACCGTCCTCGCGCTTACGCAGTACATCCAGCAGCAAATTGATTTTGGCCGGTGCTTTCTCGTAGATTTTCATCGATCCCTATTCACCCGTTCGTAGATAAACTGCATCCATTATAGCATCGGTCCGGGAGAAAAGCGAAAAGCAGCCCTGTGCGCACTAACTGCGCACAGGGCTGCTTTTATTTCCTAACGTTGCTGGCGCGAGGCCGCCTCTTCCGCTATCTGGATCGCCCGTTTAACCATATTCCCGGCGTCCTTCGCTTTGATGCCGCCCCAGCCCTCTTGCTGGACGGTATCGTAGAAGCCCAAGTCCTTGGCCAACTCGACCTTCAGTTGCTCCGACATCATGCTGCGTCTTCTGCGACTCATACGGATCGCCTCCTCTACTCTTTATTACCGGTACGGAAACCGCTCAGTTCACCGTACTCCTGTAGTATGAGGGTCATGCGTCTTAGATATTCGAGCTATGTTCCGGATAGAGCCATATCTGCCCCTCATTTTCCATATACATAAAAAAAGCACGCTGGCCAGCGGCCGCGCGCGCAAAGGTTCCCCGTTGTAGCCAGTCATAATGTCTCAGTGCAGCGGATTGATGCGGACTTGGCCTTCGTCATTACAGACGGTGACCTCCACTGAATCCGTTAGGATATCCGCATAGCTGTAGGAGACACGCTTGAAAGCATGCTGGTCTTGGTCAAGCTTAACGATGAAAACAGATGGGTAGGTTTCTTCCAAAACACCAGAACGTTCAACCGTCTTGCGGCGGCCTCCGTTAGCCCGCAGCATAATTTTGGCTCCAATATGAGCTTCCATGCTGCGCTTGATCTCAGACAAAGCATTTCTAGCCATTGGTAACTACCACCTCTTTCCTTGTCCATTATAGCCCAAGTAGAGAGGTAATGTCAAATAAACAAAAAATTATATCACTGCACCAAGTTTAGTGTCAATGAATATTTTTCGACTTTCCTTGCAAAGTGAATAATGTTTATTTTGCTACGCATAATAGGGGTTTGGATTTACCTTTTTAACCTCAATCGGCTTAGGAAGTCCTACCCGGTAACGTCCCATCGTCTCGATGCCTCCGACGCCATCAATGCCGGAAATCGTGCCATGGATAATGTCGGGTAGATTGACACATTCCCGGATCGATGTGTAACTCGCCTTAGTCGCCACGTAGACAGGATCCAGCGCATGAATGAGAATTCTCCCTGGAGAACTTGCAAAATTCGCTCCAGCCTGCAGCAGCGCCTCGTAATACGACTGGCAAGCGCCAGCGACAACCACGAGATTATCGCGGTTCTTATCATACTCCCGGGCTATATGCACCGCATTCACGAAGTTCTGGGAGTTCTTATAGCTCGAGATACTGTAGAGCTCGCTCCGCTCACGTGTTTTGAGCAGGCCGTCATGGCCGGTAATGACGACGATATCCGGCTTTACTTGAGGAAGCAGATGATATAGCAGATCCGCCATCTGGGTTTCCGAGACATGAAGTCCTTGAGCAGGAACCTTCATTTGATTGTAGAGCTGCATGCTTTTACGCATATAGTTGGCATCTCCGTCGAGATGCAGCACTTTACCCGGCAGATCGAAATAAGAATGGGTTTCCTCAGGACGATATTCCAGCTCGTTTAAAAAGGAATGATCCATCAGCTCCGCACTCATCCGCTGATTGGATGCTTTCACCTTGCTACGCAAGGATTGGGTCACACTAAGCTCCTCCGGATTGCTGACCTTGGTTAGGTCTTCAACCGGCGCATCGGCCAGCAGACGATAATCCGCACCCTTTAGAATGGCCGTTCCACCAAGAACCGCTTCCACGCGGAATAAAACATCTCCGCCATACGAACGTCTAACGACATAGTCCCCTGTTACCACTGTGCCCATCACCTCTAGCTCTAGCCTATGGGCAAGCGGCGGGAATGGTGACAACAGCTTTACCGTATAACCGCCCAGCTTCATTAATCCAGCTAATGAAAAAGCCTTTCACGAATCACCCGCAGGGATGATCTCATGAAAAGCTTTAAAATGACCTCCTGAACGGGACGGAAGTCAGCAATTGAATGGACTAAGCTTTGAAGCCCTCGGCTTCCAGAGCAGCGGTCAGCTTGGCATATTCCTGGAGTGACAGCGTCTCGCCGCGCCGTACCGGATCAATGCCGTTTGCCTGCAGCAAGCTCGTCAGCTCCTCGCGGCGGTTTTTGCCCAGCCAGGACGACAGATTGTTATGAATCGTTTTGCGTCTCTGCGCAAAGCAAGCTTGCACCGTACGGAAAAAGAAGTCTTCATCCGCTACCTCTACCGCAGGCTTATCTCTCATGGCCAGCTTGATAACGGCCGAATCGACATTCGGCTGAGGGATGAAAACAGTATGCGGCACGATGCAAACTAGTTCAGGCACCGTATAATATTGCACAGCTACGCTGAGGCTGCCGTAAGCCTTCGTTCCCGGCTTCGCCGCCATCCGCTCCGCTACTTCCTTCTGAATCATTACAACGATATTTTCAAGCGGCAGACGCTGTTCCAGCAACTTCATGAGGATTGGAGTCGTTACATAGTAAGGCAGGTTCGCAACTACGCTAACTGAGCTAACGTCTTGGAACTTGTCCTGGAATAGCGCCTGAAGATCCAGCTCCAGCACATCTCCATGGACGATGGACACATGCTCCTGGGATCCCAGCACTTCCTGCAAAATCGGTATGAGCCGCTGATCAATTTCAACGGCAGCAACAGTCTTCGCTTCCCTGGCGAGCTGCTCGGTCAGCGCCCCGATGCCGGGACCGATCTCGAGCGCACCTTTCGTTTTATCCAGACCCGCCGCAGCGACGATCTTATTTAAGATATTGGTATCGATCAGGAAGTTCTGTCCCAGACTCTTCTTGAAGGAGAAGCCATACTTTTCAATGATATCCTTCGTTCTTCTCGGTGTCGCTACATCCATCATGAGCCGATCTCCTCCTTCATCTGTGCCAGTGCCTGGTAGAACTCCTCGCGGGTAATCTGAAAGCTGGTGCAGCGCTTCATGAACTGCTTGCCGTTGCAATAGCCGATGCCGAGCCCATTGCCCATGATCAGCCTACGGCGCGCTGCGTCAGCATGCACGAGCAGCCCAGCCTCCATGAGGTCGCCGTGCGTAATTTCGGCTTGTCCCTCTGTGCCTTCTGTACGGACAGAAGCCAACGCCCGGCGCACAGCCTCAGGAGAGGCGTTCTCTACGCCTACATCACCACGATACAGTGCATCCTCCTGAGGGAGAAAGGCATGTTTGCAGCCTGGTACGCGCTGCGAGACGATTTTGCGAATCCGTTCACCTGCGTGGTCGGGATCAGTAAAAATAATGACGCCACGCCGCTCCATCGCGAGCTCGATGCGGCGCAACACCTCTTCGCCGATGGCAGAGCCGTTCGTCTCGATCGTATCCGCCTCTACTGCACGTTTGATGGCGGCCGTATCATCCTTGCCTTCCACCACGATAATTTCCTTGATCACCGGTTTGTCTCCTTTGATTCCAGTCCCTGCAGAGTGGGTATGAATAAGTAAACAATATTGCTAGCTTGCACTCGAACCTGCAGGTCTAACCTCGAATATCCCTAAAAACGCCCAAAACGGGCCGCTGGAAACAGCGGGCCCGCTCGCAAAAGGATCAGCTAAGCTTCGGCTTCGTCGGTCCTAAAACGTAGACCGTGTAACCGCGCTTTTTACCGAATTTTTTTACGTAGGATTCACTTTCATAAAACACATCAATTTTCTTACCATTGACCGCGCCACCTGTGTCTTCGGCGCGACGGAATCCGATTCCTTCTATATACACCCACCATCCCAAGGGGATGACATCAGGGTCAACTGCAATTGTGCGCCCCTCGGATACTGTTGCTCCGGAAGCCGTTATTCCATAACCGGGATCACCTTTAGATTTACCCGTAGATGCAAATCCGGCCGTATATGCGGTCAGAGTTACGTTGGTCAATATTTTTTTCGCTTTGAGGTTCATGCCTGATTTTGTAGTTGCTGAAGTTGGCGATGAGGTTCCCGCACTTAAAGTAGTCGCTTTAGGCTTCGGTTTTTCCTTAGTTCCTACAGCTATCACTTTATCGACAGCGGGCTTTTCCATAGATTTGGCGAGCAGCGTGGTCAATACCAGTTTGCCATCCTGGTACACCTTTTCGAAGGTTTTAACGAGCTGGCCATCCTGGCCAGCCTTCACCATTTTGAGCTTACCCTTTTCCAAGGTAGCATCCTGTTTGCGTACAACGGTGAAAGGAATATTGTGCTTCGTGGTCATCTGATGTTTGTCGATCCTCATAATGCGAATCGTCATATCGGCTTTAAGCTTGCTGTTGGAATCCGGAAACACTTTGTCTTGCTCACGCACTGCAATATTGGATTCTCCAATTGCTGCTTTCACGGTCTTTTCGGTCGTGTATACCTTAGTGGTTTTTCCATCAGCTAGAATCGTAACCGGCACCGCTTGTTCAATGACAATACGGTCGCCTTCCTGCAATGCCGAGCTAAGCGGTACGGACAATTGGTCGTTCGGTCCGACAGCTATCGCTTGCTCATCCAGCAGTTGCTCAAGGGAGGAGTGATTTGTGCTTACGATTTTCTCCTGTCCATTTAGCACTAGGGAGACGCTCTTCTCTGACGTCCCGTTCAGCAACACCAAAAACATGAAAGTCATAGCGATTGAGATTGTTGCACTAAGTAAAATCAAACGCAGGTTGTCATGCTTCCATCGCCATTGGAAAGACTTGCTGGATGATCGTTGTACATGGGTTTCCTTTAAAGGGATAGCGCCCACTTCTTCGGTCCTCCTTCATAGCCCCGCCGCCTCGTGTTACGCATGATACTTCAAGACGCGACTATTTAAATTTTGTACGTGCCGAGCAGCACGCCGCTGACAACCTCGCTTCACCTCCACGGTTAACCCTATGTCGACGTTTATCGCAATATTCAAACAAAAAGAAGCCGTCGACAGAGGATCTGTTTCGTGGCTTCCCGGGTTGATCACGAATCATGGAAGTAAAACACGAGGTTGATCTCTCTTATTTACGCTGACGAGGTTAGCTGACGGGTTCGGACAAGAGAGCTGCCCTATCGGCCTGCGGACCCTGCTCGTGGTCCCGGCGAATTCACCCCTGGAAAAGTACAGCTTGCCCTGACAAGTGACACCCGAAAACGGATATGTATAGCTTGCCAATATGGACTGTATTGGTTCCCCCGCTCTCCCCGAATGAGGAGATTAAGCGAATGATGAAAAACTGCATCACTCAAAGCTCTGTGTTGAATCATACCGTTTCCTTCAAGCGATTGTAAAGACGCGATAAAATCCTCTATTAGCCAAAATGAAGGTTATTTCAACGGTTTCCCGCTTTTTAGCCAAGGAAAGGTCAATTTATCTAGCCCACAGCCCCTTTTTTCATGCTTTATCGCTTATTTTCAAGAAAAGTGGAAACATTTTCTTGCATTCGCCGAGGTAATGGAAACGATTTCATCTACAGTTTTACCTTTTATTTCCGCCGCTGTCTCAGCAACAAGAGTCACAAATGAGGACTCATTTCGCTTCCCACGATGGGGGTGCGGTGCCAAATATGGAGAGTCTGTTTCGAGCAGTAAACGATCGAGCGGAACCTGCGCAAGCACCTCTTTTGGTACTCTGGCATTTTTAAACGTTACAGGGCCGCCAAACGAGATATAAAAATTCATATCCAGGCATTGTTTGGCTGTTTCCCAGCTTCCCGAGTAGCAGTGCATGACGCCTCCAACCTCTGCTGCGTTCTCTTCACGCAAAATACGAACGACATCTTCGTGCGCATCGCGATTATGAATGACAATCGGCTTGCCGGTGCGCTTTGCAATCGCAATCTGTTCGCGAAACACCCGTTGCTGAACATCCTTCGGTGAGGTATCCCAGTAATAATCCAGCCCGATTTCACCCAAAGCAATGACCTTCGGATGGTTCATCAACGATTCGATCCAAGCGAGATCACCTTCCTTGAGATCTACGCTGTCTGTCGGATGCCAGCCGATAATGCCATAGATGAAAGGATACTTTTCGACAAGCTCCATCGTTGTTGGGATCGTCTCCCGATTGAAGCCGACATTGAAAAGCAGCTCCACGCCAGCTTCCCTAGCGCGCTCAATAACCTCATCACGATCATTGTCGAATTTAGTTGAGTCCAAATGTGTATGTGTGTCGATTAATCCAGTCATCATTCGACTCCTTTCTCGTTACGCGTCCAGTCCAAGTCTGGTCAGAACGCCGGGTTTTAGGCGATGTGAAATCAGCTTAGCCGCTTCCTCATCATAATAAAGACGGTACTTCCCTCGATGCATACCCGTAATCGATTGCACCACATCGGAGCGCCGTGAAATTTCCGTCAATCCGCCATGTGGCTCTAACAGCAGAATCGGCGGTTTACCTCGGCCACCCTCGCTCTGTCCCTCCACAGGGGAACGGTACACATGATAGGGAAGATCGTACGGAAAATCAATTTCCAACTCGTAATTCGGATTCATTCCTGCAGCAACCAGTTCCTCTAAGCAGAGCTGTGCTTCTGATTCATGCTCCCGATCAAAGGTTATATACTTGTACAATTTGCGATGAAGAAATCTAGAGCATAACCCTGCTAGCAGCTTGTCCTCCTCCTCGGTCCACGCAGCAAACGCCGTTTGCACAAGTGCTTCATCCAGTTTCAAATAAGTTGGGACATCAAGCTCTTGTCGGAATAACCGCACGATTGGCTCGGGAATCCAACGGAAGGAGTAGCCGGAGCGGCAAAGCTCTTGGGCTCGGAGAAGAATTTTGCGCAATATAATCTCAGAGCTGCGAGTAACGGGGTGAAAATAAACTTGCCAGTACATTTGGTATCGGCTCATCAAATAATCCTCCACCGCATGCATGCCACTTTCCTTCACCACAATTCGCCCTTGATGAGGTCTCAATACCCGTAGAATCCGATCCAGATCAAAGGTACCGTAGTTAGCTCCAGTAAAATAAGCATCCCTGAGCAAATAGTCCATCCGGTCCGCATCCATCTGGCTGGAAACCAAATTAACAACAATCGGATGCTCATAATTCTTGCGGATAACCGAGGCCACTTTCCTTGGAAAATCAGGCTCTACAGCGCTCAGTAAGCGATTCACTTCTGTACTACCTTCTATTATATGGCAGCTCCACTCCTCATGGTCGAACTCCATAACTTCCTCAATGGAATGGGAGAAGGGACCATGTCCCAGATCATGCAGCAACGCCGCACAAAGGCAGACCAACTTTTCCTCTCGCGGCCAGTCCCGATAATCGCTTCGTTCGAATTGCGAGATGATACGGCGAGTTATTTCATAAACGCCCAAGGAATGGCTGAATCGGCTGTGCTCAGCACCATGAAAAGTTAAATAGGTCGTACCGAGTTGCCGAATTCTTCTCAGCCGCTGAAATTCTGGAGTATTGATTAAATCCCAGATCAATTGATCTTGAACATAGATGTATTTATGGACAGGATCTTTGAAAACTTTTTCCTCTTCCAGTCTCGTCATTTACTCCCACCCGGCTTTCTGTTCATATTTTCGACAAAATCATAGGGCATTTGTCGAATGTTGTCGCATTTTCATTTCCAAATGAATTCAGCTTGTAGTAAGATTATCTAAGATTCCATTCCCTTACATGGCTTGTAATACTCCATTCTTACGCAATTCGCGCAAGAAAAGACAGGTTGACTGTTTTGGGAATCGTTGGTATTATTGATATCATAAAAAGTAGTATTATGTCGAACAATGACGATATATGAAAGGGGTTAATTTGCTAATGATGAAATCTACCGGTATTGTCCGTAAAGTGGACGAGCTTGGACGTGTCGTTATTCCGATTGAACTTCGCCGTACGCTGGGTATTGGTGAGAAGGATGCGCTTGAAATTTATGTTGATGGGGAGCGCATCATGCTCAAGAAATATGAGCCTGCTTGTATCTTCTGCGGCAACGCTGAAAACGTTTCGTACTTCAAAGGAAAAATCGTCTGCAATTCTTGTCTTTCTGAAATGCCTACCCCTGTGACAAAATAGAAAAAATCAGTTATAATTGTTTTTAGCAACTTAACCCAAGGTATTTCTAACCTTTTTATACTCCTTACTTGCCTTCCTGAGCTCTTTGTAGCCCAGGAAGGTCTTTTTTATCCCTCTATATTAAATCCATCAATTGAGCAGCCCATTTATCTACAGCTGACCCTATGAATTATTTGCGCATAACTTCATTATATACGTCTCTCTTAGAAAGGCCCCGATCAGCAGCAGCCTGCTTGACTGCTTCCTTACGGTCGCTGCCTTGTTGTTCATAATGCTCCACATGCTGCTCCAGGTCGAGCTGCTCCCACCAGTTAGAGCCAGGAAGAGCTTCCTCCGGTTCACCCGCCGCAATAACGAGACAATACTCTCCTAGTGGTGGATGCTCCTCCAAATGAGTGATACACTCCGAAATTGTGCCGCGCACAGCTTCCTCATGGCGCTTTGTCAGCTCACGAATCATAGCCGCATCCCGGTCACCGAGCACCTGCAGTAGAATAGGCAGCGTTTTATTGATCCGATGGGGCGATTCATACAGCAACAGTGTTCCCGGAAGCGACTTCAGCTCTTGCAACCACTTATCCAGATGTTTCTTATCCCGTGGAGGGAAACCAGCAAAAGTGAATCTCTCTGTAGGAAGACCGGACATAATGAGCGCAGACAACGCTGCATTGGCTCCCGGCACAGGCACGACCGGAATTCCTCGCTGTGCCGCTTCACGCACGAGATCCGCTCCCGGATCGGAAATAGCCGGCATTCCGGCATCGCTAACGAGCGCAATACTGCTCCCTTCATCCATTAATCGCAACAGCTCGGGGCCGCTCGCCGCCTTATTATGCTCATGGTAACTGACCAATCGGTTCTCGATCTCGAATCGGCTCAATAGCTTGCGAGTCTGACGGGTGTCCTCCGCTGCGATAAGCGAGACCTCCTTGAGAATCCGGATCGCACGCATCGTTATATCTTCGAGATTGCCGATCGGCGTTGCTACAAGATACAGCGTGCCTTTATCCGTCTGCGCGAAGCTCTTCTGCAGTTGCATCCATCTTCCCCCTTTCTTGACCAAAATAAATCTCCATAATTTCCTCGCTGTACTGCTGCTTATCCTTGTAAACGATAAGCGGTGGCAGTAGTCTCACCGAAGGCTTGGCATCGCGCATCGCCTCGATAAGCACCATATTCGCTTCCGCGCCAGCATGTGGATGTACAAAACGAATCCGTTTCGGTTCCAGCTTCCAACGCGTCATAGCCGCGATAATCTCAACAAGCCTTGCCGGGCGATGTACCATCGCAGCTTTTCCGCCCGTCCGCAGCAGCCTGGCACACTGCTCTACAATTTCCTCCAGCGTGCCGTTCATCTCATGCCTTGCTGCCGCATAATGCTCGTTTTCGTTGCGATCCCCACTGGATGGCGGCAAATACGGCGGATTAACCGTCACGGCGTCATACTTCCCATATCCAAGCAACTTGGCTTGTTCCCTAAGATCACCCTCGACCACTTGGATGCGATTTTGCAATCCGTTCAGCTCCACGCTTCTGCGCGCCATGTCGGCAAGTCGCGGCTGAATTTCAACCGCATCGATAGAAGCCGAAGTCCGGGTCGACATTAGCAGAGGGACAACTCCGTTGCCGGTACATAAATCAATAATCCTCCCGCGTTTAGGGATACCAGCGAATCGAGCCAACAGCACCGCATCCATCGAAAAGCTGAATACCTCCCGGCTTTGGATGATACGCAGATTATGAGTTAGCAGATCATCCAGCCTTTCGCTGGGCAGTAAATCAAACTCCATCATTTACTCCTTCCTGCGGACATGAACAATAGTCATGTGGGATAAGCTGAAACGCCCCATTACGACAAAGAGGACCCGCAAGCGGGTCCTTGTAAGAACTATTTGTTCAAAAACGAGAGACAGAACAAGCAATCCCCTTCTGTTCTCAAATGACCGTAATTTACATTGCAAATATGAAAACCTTCATAATATAGACGGGCCAAATTATCATGCCCTTCTCCAACGGCTGAAACGTCAGCTTCTCTTGATAGATCCTCAGGCAGGGAGTTCGACGCGGAAGCAATGCTTCCGGCCTTTGCCGGCTGCCGGGCCGGCTCAAGATGAGGGTTGGTTTCTCTTTTGAGCACCTTCCGGAGCTGCCGATTCTCTATAGAAAGCTGTTTGTTCGCCTCAAGCAATTGCTTAACGCTAAGTTTCAGCTCTCTCAGCTCTTTGTGAAATCCCCCAAGCTTTGTTTCAAGCTCATCCAAATGCAGGAAAAGATCTTTATTGTCCAAGAACTCACACCCCAGAGCTTTGTTGCATGACGTCCAAGCCCGGCTTAAGCGCCGGCCTTACTTGATTACAACTTCATCAATCGGCAGTTCCTTCGGCCGTCCACCTACATCATAGAGCTGGACATATACCGTCTTGGACGATGCATTGATACCTGTGACGCGGCCTTCCCCGAGCGAAGTGACAACCGTTTTGCCGACAGAAGGCATCTCTTCCCGCACGCTCTCATAGTTATCATGCTCAAATTTCAGGCAACACATAAGTCTGCCGCATAATCCAGAGATTTTTGTAGGGTTGAGGGAAAGACTCTGATCCTTCGCCATCTTGATCGACACAGGTTCAAAATCACCCAGCCAGGAGGAGCAGCAGAGAACCCGCCCGCAAGGGCCGATGCCTCCTAGCATCTTGGCTTCATCCCGTACGCCGATTTGTCTCAGCTCAATCCGGGTACGGAACACGCTGGCCAGATCCTTGACCAGCTCACGGAAATCAATACGACCTTCGGCCGTGAAATAAAAAATAATTTTGTTGCGGTCAAACGTAAACTCTACATCCACCAGCTTCATTTTGAGTCCATGTGCCCGAATCTTGTCCAAGCAGGTCGTAAAAGCTCCCTGGGCAGCGGCACGGTTCTCATCAACCACCTTGGCGTCCTGGTCACTGGCAATTCGGATGACTTTCTTGAGAGGGAGAACTACGTCCGATTCTTCTACCTGTTTCTGTCCGACTACGACTTTGCCGTATTCCACACCCCTAGCCGTTTCCACAATAACGTAATGGTCCGTGCCTACGGGATGCTCGACGGGATCAAAGTAATAGATCTTGCCCGCTTTTTTGAAGCGGACACCGACGACATTATACAAGGATTTAGCCCTCCTGTAGACGTACCATTAATTGCTCTAATGCCAGCTGGGGAGCGACATTCGCCTTGATCATCCCCGCTGTCTGCAGCGTAAGCTCCATGCACGACACCCAGTAGGATACCGGCTTCGTGAAGGCATGGGCACTAATCCATTCCAACTGATCTATAAAAACCATCTTATCTGACCGTCCGGCCTGATAATGAATCATATCTCTAAACCACAATACCAATAAGGACAAAAGCAGCTGCGAATCGGCGCCCAGGTCTGTCTTCGACAGACGCTGCTGGATGGTCACCAAAGCCGCAGTAAATCGAGACAAGCTCTCCTTACCTAATTGTATCACTACATTTCGGATTTCTGCAAACCCAATCTGTTCAATAATAGCGCGGCTTCCGTCTAAACCCGAGGCCAAATGCACCGCCGCTCGAGCTAATACCGGAGGATGCTCCTCGGCAATTAGCTGCTCCAGCATTTGTTCGGTGGAGTAAGGGAGAAATGGCACTGGTTGCGATCTCGAGGCGATTGTCGGCAGAACTGCACCTGTATGCGTCGCAAGCAAAATCGCCACCGTCGGCGAAACCGGCTCCTCCAGGAATTTCAACAGGCTATTGGCCGCTTGCAGCGTCATCGAATCTGCCTTCTCGATAACATATACCTTCCGGCTACCGCTATCGGATGTCCGATAGGACATTTCTCGCTGCAGCTCTTGAATCTGGCCGAGCTTGACGGACTGCCCGTCCGGTACGATACGATGCAAATCAGGCTGATTGCCGTGTTCGAATTTGCGACATTCCAGACACTCTCCGCAGGCATCATCGCCGCCGGATAGGCAAAAAAGCGCCTGCGCGAATGCAAGCGCCGCCTGAAGCTTGCCGGTTCCGCTCGGTCCGGCGAACAGGTAAGCATGGGATACCCTGCCGCTGCGAAGCGCATGCTGCAGAATCTGTTTGGCCTTTTCTTGGCCGGGAATAGCTGCAAGTTTCATTGGTGTTCCTTTCAGAATAGCAAATTAATCAGCATGCCGCGGATGTCACCGACGCTCTGCAGCAACTGCATCCTGCCCTGCTCGCTCTGCAGCAGTTCCTCGGCCATCGCCAGCAGGCTCTCGTCAACCTCATCGAGCAGCTTATGCCGTTTGATCCGCCCTCTGCGATCCATGCTGCGGACATCCTTGATGCCCACGCCGCGGCGGACAGTCAACTCCAGGAACTGCTTGACCATCGCCTTATAAGCCTTAAGCTCGCGTACCGTCATGGAACGGGCTAACCGTTCTCCCTGCGCCTGGATGTCTTGCAGCTTCTGTGCCAGCTCTTCTCTCGTGCGATTGCCGTTCTGCTGAAGCATTGCATCGGCGAACGATTTAGTTTGCACCGGACGGCCTGCAGCATTATCGCGTAATCGGTCCTGGCCGACTGGCCGGTACCCGGGATCAATTTTCATCGGTTATCGGCTCCTATTAGAAGTGTTCGAAACGTTCAACTGGAAGCACGAATACAGCTGCACCGCCTACTTGAACCTCTACCGGAAATGGGATGTAGGAGTCTGTCGTTCCGCCCATTGGTGACACTGGCGTCACCAGTTGGTCGCGCACCTTGCAGTTGGAGCGGATGCAATGCAACACTTCATGAACCCGCTCATCCTCGATTCCGATCATGAATGTGGTGTTGCCTGCCTTAAGAAAGCCCCCCGTGCTGGCAAGCTTAGTAGCTCGAAACCCTTCACGAACCAGTGCATTCGAGAGCCGATTGCTGTCCTTGTCTTGAACAACGGCGATGACTAGCTTCATCCTCACCCCTCCTATTCTATAGGTAAAAATTAGACATTTTCCGCCTTAAATCCTGCTTGTAGACTTAAGATAATCCGACATGCTTCCTTAAAAATATCCTCTGGCGCTCCGCTTGCATCCAGCTTGACGATTCTTTTCGGCTCTTGCTCCTGCAGTAGCAGATAACCTTCCCGCACTTTGCGGTGAAACGATTCTGCTTCCAAATCAAGCCGATTCACCTCGCGCTGACTGGCTGCCGCAATGCGGGATAAACCAAGCTCGGGAGGCAGATCCAGATAAAGCGTCACATCCGGCATCCATTGTTCAATCGCATAACGATTAATTTCCCGCACCGTTTCCATGCCTAGCCCTCTGGCGTAGCCTTGGTAAGCCAAGCTGCTGTCTATGAAACGGTCGCATATGACCCAGTGGCCCGCTTCCAGCGCAGGCACAACCTTTTCGACCAGATGCTGCCTGCGCGCCGCCGCATATAGCAACGCCTCAGTACGTCCATCCATGCTCGTATGTGAACGATCAAGGATGACCTCGCGAATTTTCTCTGCGATGGGAATACCACCCGGCTCACGAGTGATCAGCACGGGCAATCCTTTTGCTTGAAGTTCAGCCTCCAGCAACTTAATAAGAGTCGTTTTTCCGGCTCCCTCGCCGCCTTCTATCGTAATAAACAATCCTTTGCTCACATTCATACTCCCTGCGTGATGGTTTCTCTTATCATACCATGACAAAAGGGCTTGAACCTAGAATGAAACCTGTTATGCATTACAATATTGCTATATAAGTTGAACTTAAAAACGTAACAGCGTAACTCGCTACGTGAACCAATCCTTCTTCCAACCGTATTACACACTTTAATTACACATTACCCTTATTAGCCCTTTTTCAGACGGTTTCATTCCCTGGAAACGTACACCGCTTGCCTGAAGTCGAATCATCAGCTCTACCGTTTCCTGCCGGATCGTTTCCCCCTCCATTAAAATCGGGATTCCCGGTGGGTACGGTACGATCGTCTCGCCGCTTTTTCTGCCAACGGCCTGTAAAAGGGGTATCTGCTCTAGCCTATGCGGCTCCATAGGAAATCGCTCCAACACGATCGGCTCTGCCGGCTCGTGTGTTATTCGCTTTATATCTGAGCCATCTCCTTCGATTGCCCGATTCCTCTGAGCGTCATCAACCATTTTTATCCCAACAATTGGTGAGCTTGCAGATCCGTTATCTTGTTTCTCCATATCGACCAGTGCTTCCAGCAGCCGCTCTGCCTCCCCATTCGAACACTGCGCACCAACGAGAAGTACTACATAGCGGTCATCCGCCATTTCCGCCCAGCATCCTCTACGCTCTAGCTGCTTCTGCAGCTCAACCCCCGTTGCAAGTCCCTCTCGATCATAAAAAACAATCCTCAATGGATCCGTACGGATCCACTCGTTTTGCAGTAAATCCTCGGCCAATCCGTACCGACTACTCTGTTCTCTTAGCCAATCTCTAATCGTATCGGCTGCATGCAGGCCACGCTCAAACCATTCCGCACCATAATGTGAAAGCATTCCTCTAGCCATGTCCAAAGAGGCCATCAAGGGATACGACGGAGAAGAGCTTTGTAGTGCTGCAAGCATTCCCTTGACCCTATCGCGATTCAGTCTGTCCCCTTGCATATGCAGCATTGCCGCCATCGTCATTGCTGGGAGCGTCTTATGAGTGGATTGGACAACCGCATCAGCCCCAGCCTGAAGAGCACTGGACGGGAACCGCGGATTCAGTCCATAATGAGCTCCGTGAGCTTCATCAACAAGTAACAGCCGATCCGACCGATGGACCAGTTCGGCATAAGGCTGCAAATTGCGGGACCAGCCATAATAGCTGGGATTACTAAGGAATACCGCTTTAGCATGCGGCCAGCGATTCAAAGCTTTTTCCACCGTTCCTATCGTCGGCAAATCCGGAAGCCCGCTTGCGGGATCATGCTCTGTGTCCAGAAACACCACGGATGCTCCAGCTAACTTCAGCCCGTTCAGTACCGATTTATGTACATTTCGCTGTACGAGAATCAATTCCCCCCGTTCACAACAGCCTAATACAAGCGATAGATTGCCAGCCGTACTTCCCCCAACCAAAAAAGCCGTTTCCTCAGCGCCAAATAAACTTGCCGCCAACTGCTGAGCTTCTGCAATGGCACCGCCAGCATCATGCAGATCATCGGTATCACTAAGCTCTGTCACATCGATTGGGAAAATGGCCTCAAACAGAGACCAGGAGTAGTCTGACTGGCTTCTGGACAATTTCTCCTCGGCAGACATCTCACCAACAGTGTTCAGCGGAATTTTACCTTTATGTCCTGGAACGTGAAAGGAAAGCGGGTTCTTTTCTGCATGTCTGTGCAGCATCTCCACAATGGGCATCGTACCGATTTTCATCTTCATCTGCATCCTCACATTCTCTCATTGCTGTTCATAACCTCAATTGTAATGAGACATAGCTACAAAAAAAAGCTTTCACCGGCTAGCGGTGAAAACTTAGGCGTTTTTATGAATCCAGATCTGCTTCATCTGGTGTACGTAGAAGGGATATTTTTCATCCATTACATCAGTTTGAACCATTTCATTCTCGCAGCTGCCACAAATGAATTCAGTTACAATTCGAAGTCCCTGATCATGGGGCTTTAGTTCGCCGCACACGATGCATTTGCATAATGTTTCATCATGCATCAGTCATCCGCCTTTCTTTCAAGTAAAATGATATTATCATCATGTCCTCAATTCTAGTAATTTATACCTTATCTTCAGTATAATAAGCAAGAATCGGTTTAAGCTTGCTGGGCTGATACATCTTATGCTCAAGTTCCCAACTGGTGATTATCCCCCTAAATGGCGGGTTTTCTGCCTCAATCCATTGTAGTTGCCAAGGAGATGCCCATGTTCCAGCCTCTTTCTGAACAAAAGGAAGCTACGATCTATCAATACCGCCTTGTCCGCAAGATTCCTTTTACGGCTGGCTTTATTCGCTATTATTATAGCTCAGGAGTGCTGCTTGTTATTTCCTTGCTCATAGCAGATCCTTTGCCAGCAGTGATCAGTCTAGTAACAGGCGTGTTTCTAATCCCGCTTCTGCATGCAGCTATTATTCGCATGGCGCTGCTGCGCCGCCGCTCACTAGAGTCTACCTCACGTCGCTGGCAGTGGAGAAGGAGCTTGCCCCTCCCTGGTTATATGCCTGTCCTGCCAATAGAGCTCTCCGTATTCCAAAGACTACAGCTGCATACACTTTGGATTGGAATCTGCTCCATTGCAGCTCTTTATCCTTGGACTGACATCACATTATTAACTGGATACTTAATGATTCACCTATGGCTTCAGGCTCCGCTTGTTTATGCTCTTATCCGCCTGCACAACGAAAAAAGAGACGGTGTTCTAAAACTACCATTTGAAGAACCATTCTTTTCTTATTATCATCGCTAATCCCGCTTACCCAGTCTTTATTACCCGTTTTCAAGGGGATTTAACGAGCTTATTCGTATAAAGTGAATGTAAGACTGGGTGCCACTCATAAAAATAGTACAATTTAGAAGAGCAGTACAACAAAAAAACCACCACATCCGGGGATGTGGTGGTACGGTTTGCATGTGCTTGGCGACGTCCTACTCTCCCAGGACCCTGCGGTCCAAGTACCATCGGCGCTGGAAGGCTTAACGGTCGTGTTCGGGATGGGTACGCGTGGTTCCCTTCCGCCATCGCCACCAAACGTGCTGCATTGCTCAAGGCGTAGGCTTGCGCCCTGAAAACTGGATCGAATGATATGCCGTGCTGACCGGCTGTTGTGTGACGGATTTGGATAAGCCCTCGACCGATTAGTATTCGTCAGCTGCACGCATTGCTGCGCTTCCACCTCGAACCTATCAACCTAGTCGTCTTCTAGGGGTCTTACATACTGGGAAATCTCATCTTGAGGGGGGCTTCGCGCTTAGATGCTTTCAGCGCTTATCCCGTCCGTACTTGGCTACCCAGCTGTGCTCCTGGCGGAACAACTGGTACACCAGCGGTACGTCCATCCCGGTCCTCTCGTACTAAGGACAGCTCCTCTCAAATTTCCTGCGCCCACGACAGATAGGGACCGAACTGTCTCACGACGTTCTGAACCCAGCTCGCGTACCGCTTTAATGGGCGAACAGCCCAACCCTTGGGACCTACTTCAGCCCCAGGATGCGATGAGCCGACATCGAGGTGCCAAACCTCCCCGTCGATGTGGACTCTTGGGGGAGATAAGCCTGTTATCCCCAGGGTAGCTTTTATCCGTTGAGCGATGGCCCTTCCATTCGGTACCACCGGATCACTAAGCCCGACTTTCGTCCCTGCTCGACTTGTAGGTCTCGCAGTCAAGCTCCCTTATGCCTTTGCACGCTTCGAATGATTTCCAACCATTCTGAGGGAACCTTTGGGCGCCTCCGTTACATTTTAGGAGGCGACCGCCCCAGTCAAACTGTCCACCTGACACGGTCCCTCTGCCGGTTTCACGGCAGCAGGTTAGAACTCCGATACGATCAGGGTGGTATCCCAACGGTGCCTCCACCGAAGCTGGCGCTCCGGCTTCTCAGGCTCCCACCTATCCTGTACAGATCGTACCAAAGTCCAATATCAAGTTACAGTAAAGCTCCATGGGGTCTTTCCGTCTTGTCGCGGGTAACCTGCATCTTCACAGGTAGTAAAATTTCACCGGATCTCTCGTTGAGACAGCGCCCAAGTCGTTACGCCATTCGTGCGGGTCAGAATTTACCTGACAAGGAATTTCGCTACCTTAGGACCGTTATAGTTACGGCCGCCGTTTACTGGGGCTTCGGTTCACAGCTTCGGGTTACCCCTAACCGCTCCCCTTAACCTTCCAGCACCGGGCAGGCGTCAGCCCGTATACTTCGCCTTACGGCTTCGCACAGACCTGTGTTTTTGCTAAACAGTCGCTTGGGCCTTTTCACTGCGGCCCCCTCGGGCTATTCACCCTACCGAGGCACCCCTTCTCCCGAAGTTACGGGGTCATGTTGCCGAGTTCCTTAACGAGAGTTATTCCGCGCGCCTTAGCATGCTCTGCTCGCCTACCTGTGTCGGTTTGCGGTACGGGCACCTTCACCTGGCTAGAGGCTTTTCTTGGCAGCTGGAGATCATGACCTTCGGTACTGTAATTTTCCCTCCCCATCACAGCCCAGCTTTAACGGTTTGCGGATTTGCCAACAAACCAGCCTCACTGCTTGGACGGACACATCCATCGGTCCGCGTCACTACCCTTCTGCGTCACCCCATTGCTCATAACGGTTTACGGTGGTACAGGAATATCAACCTGTTGTCCTTCGACTACGCCTTTCGGCCTCGCCTTAGGTCCCGACTTACCCTGAGCGGACGAACCTTCCTCAGGAACCCTTAGGCTTTCGGCGGATCAGATTCTCACTGATCTTTTCGTTACTCATACCGGCATTCTCACTTGTGTACTGTCCACCAGTCCTTACGGTCTGACTTCAACCTATACACAACGCTCCCCTACCCAAGTATCATAGATACATGTCATAGCTTCGGTGGTGTGTTTAGCCCCGTTACATTTTCGGCGCAGAGTCACTCGACCAGTGAGCTATTACGCACTCTTTAAATGGTGGCTGCTTCTAAGCCAACATCCTGGTTGTCTGGGCAACTCCACATCCTTTCCCACTTAACACACACTTGGGGACCTTAGCTGATGATCTGGGCTGTTTCCCTCTTGACGATGGATCTTAGCACTCACCGTCTGACTCCCGGTTATACATGACTGGCATTCGGAGTTTGACTGGACTTGGTAACCCTTGGCGGGCCCCGCACCCAATCAGTGCTCTACCTCCAGCATGCTCAACACCGAGGCTAGCCCTAAAGCTATTTCGGGGAGAACCAGCTATTTCCGGGTTCGATTGGAATTTCTCCGCTACCCCCACCTCATCCCCGAATTTTTCAACATTCGTGGGTTCGGGCCTCCAGTGCGTGTTACCGCACCTTCACCCTGGACAGGGGTAGATCACCCGGTTTCGGGTCTACATCCACGTACTCAATCGCCCTATTCAGACTCGCTTTCGCTGCGGCTCCGTCTTCCCGACTTAACCTTGCACGTGAACGTAACTCGCCGGTTCATTCTACAAAAGGCACGCCATCACCCATATAGAGGGCTCTGACTTTTTGTAAGCGCACGGTTTCAGGTTCTATTTCACTCCGCTCCCGCGGTGCTTTTCACCTTTCCCTCACGGTACTGCTTCACTATCGGTCGCCAGAGAGTATTTAGCCTTGGCAGATGGTCCTGCCGGATTCCCACGAGGTTTCACGTGTCTCGCGGTACTCGGGATCCGTCTCGGAGGGAATGGACTTTTGGGTACAGGGCTTTTACCTCTTGTAGCGGGCCTTTCCAGACCTCTTCGCCTAACCCATTCCTTTGTAACTCCATGTGAGACGTCCCACAACCCCAAGGAGCAAGCCCCTTGGTTTGGGCTAATCCGCGTTCGCTCGCCGCTACTGACGGAATCACTATTGTTTTCTCTTCCTCAGGGTACTTAGATGTTTCAGTTCCCCTGGTATGCCTCACATAGCGCTATGTATTCACGCTATAGTAACTGGACATTACTCCAGCTGGGTTTCCCCATTCGGAAATCCCCGGATCAACGCTTGCTTACAGCTCCCCGAGGCCTATCGTGGTTCGCCACGTCCTTCTTCGGCTTCTGGCGCCTAGGCATCCTCCGTGCGCTCTTAGTAGCTTAACCAATGCTCCGGTTCCAAGGAACCTTCGCTTCATCTTGTCCGAAGACAAGCTGACCGGTAAGCAACAGCTTTCGGATGTTTCAGCATTTCATATCGTTCGTATCCAGTTTTCAAGGAACAAGTATGGTTTTACGGGCAGTCCCTTTACCGAGTAAACTCAGCAAAAGTTCCTTCCACAAAACTATTTTTGGCGCAAGAATTGCACCGCTTGGCGACGTCCTACTCTCCCAGGACCCTGCGGTCCAAGTACCATCGGCGCTGGAAGGCTTAACGGTCGTGTTCGGGATGGGTACGCGTGGTTCCCTTCCGCCATCGCCACCAAACGATGTATCGGGGATGTTTTCCGCCATTCCGTGAAACGGAATAAAGGAAAAGCATCGTTTCTTGCATTCTGAAAGAGGTTTGCTCTTTCAAAACTGACAACGAGTGAGTGACAAGCCGGTTTTGGAATCTTGCGATTCCGATTTGAAACCCGAG